>NZ_JBSICB010000020.1:0-87463 GCF_058245615.1 Chryseobacterium sp. UF-290 | reverse complement strand
TTTGCAGTGGTAAAAAGAGAGGAACCTTTTGTAAATTTAATAAGATATAATTTGCACATGTCTTAGAATACACGAATTTATTTTGTTGGTGTATTTGTAGCTATAAGACGATTCGTTTGTAATTCAATTTTAGTTCTCCAAAATTTACAACTAATGCAAGTTTGTTTTCTGATACTTTTAAATAATTAATAGCTTGTGCGATATGCTCATTCGCTATATCTGATGTTCCTTTTACCTCTAATATTATTTTGTCAAACACTACAAAATCCGCATAAAACTTATGGGGAAGCACAGTTTCTTTATAATGAACCCTATATTCTTTTTCTCTTTCATACACAATACCGGCATGTCTCATTTCATATTCCAGAGCATCTTTATAAACGACCTCTGAAAATCCTGCTCCCAAGCCATTATGTACTTCCATACAGATCCCGATTATTGCATAGGATTCCTGTTTGTAAACTAAGTCTTTCATTCATCATTTGTTTTTAATTGCTACAAATTCACCTACTTTTTATTCGTACATTAATCCATAAACCATTCTTATTCGTGCATTCGTGGCATTATTTTTAATTCATATATAAAAGTATCATAGTTTTTTTGCCACGAATGCACGAATTGTTTTTGTGTTCGTGGTGCATATTATCTTTTAAGAATTTCGAGGGAACTGCTTTCGTTGTAAATATTAAATCTGTTATCCCGGAGAAATCCCAGTAAAGTCATATCAAATTCTTTAGCCAGATCTACTGCAAGACTGGATGGCGCTCCTATTGCTGCAACAATCGAAATTCCGGCCATAGCAGCTTTCTGGATCAGTTCAAAACTGGCTCTTCCGCTTAGCACTAAAATGATGTCTTTAAGGGGAAGCTGCTCCGTAAATAACGCATGCCCGATCAGTTTATCCAATGCATTATGTCTTCCGACATCTTCCCGTAAGGCAAGTAAATTCCCATCAAAGTCAAAAATCCCTGAAGCATGGATACCTCCCGTTGCGCTGAAGTTATTCTGGAAAGACTGCAAGTTACCTGATAGCTGATACAGGGTTTCAAGCGTTATAGCACGTTGTTCCCGTTCAATATTCTGAAAAGCACTTACGGTTTTTATCGATTCAATAGAGCCTTTTCCGCATACTCCACAACTGGATGTGGTATAAAAATTTCTGTCTGCATTTTTCAACTGAGGAACAAAGTCTTCGGCCAATTCCACTTCAATTATATTTTCCCTGTTTCTGGAACAATCCGCCTGAGGATGGTCAATACTTCTGATCTGGTGATACCCGGAAATAATCCCTTCGGTAAACAGAAAACCAGCTGCCAGCTCAGCATCATTGCCGGGCGTTCTCATCGTTACGGATATGTTTTTACTTTCCCTTTGGTCCTTAGCTCCGTAAGACATACGGATTTCCAGAGGTTCTTCTACAGAAACATCATCAATATAGGGAAAATTGTCATTATCTTTCACTTTGACAATATCTATCTGCCGTACAGATCTGTTTTCTGATATAGGGGTTTTCATATCTGCGTAATCGGTTATAGTAAATATACGAAATTTCGTTCTTCAAATTACGGATGTGCAGAAACCCATTCTTCTCCATCTTCAAAAATTTCTTTTTTCCATATGGGAACCGTTTCTTTTATGGTATCAATGATATAACGGCAGGCATCGAAAACAGCATCCCTATGTCCGTCACTCACCACAATCATCACTGCAGCATCACCGGGAAATAAGATTCCGGTCCGGTGGTGAACAATTACATTACGTACAGAAAATAAGGAGATAGCCTGATCTACTACCTTTTTTATTTCTTTGGTTGCCATAGACTGATAACATTCGTATTCCAACCGGACCACCGGTTTATTTCTGGTCATGTTACGCACAGTTCCTATAAATGTTGCAACACCTCCACTGCTCAGATCCTGAGCGGCGGCAAGGCATTCGGTAATACTCAGTGTATTTTCTGTTATTCTGATATCAGTCATTTCTTTTCTTTTTTCTATGCATCCACAAAGTGTTTTATGATGTGTTTGCAGTGCTTTATCCTCCGCTTACAGGAGGTATGATCGCAATTTCATCTGTATTTACGACAGTCTGATCATCCTCAGCATACTCTTCATTCAATGCGATAAAGTAGGATTTCAGCTTTTTCAGCTCCGGAAAATTTTCTTCCAGTATATTTTTTAGCTGTCTGACATTCAGAACATCTCCTGTTTCCAATTCTTTTTCTGATGCTCCCAAAATGTCTTTCGTTATTCCAAAAGCCAATATTTTAAGTTTCATTTTATTTTTTTAAAGCAATTTTTACCAATATTTTGTTAAAACATTTATACCTGCCACCAATACGAGTATTGCGGTCATTCTTTTTATGATCAAAGGATTCCATTTCAAAGACATTCTGGAACCGATCTGTCCTCCGACAAGCACAGTGAGGCATAAACTCAGAATTCTAAAAACGTCCATATCTACTGATAATTTTGACAATTGTCCGAAAATACCCGATATAGAATTTGCCAGTATAAAAACACTGGAGGTTGCCGCAATCTTTCTTGCCGTATCCCATTTCATCAGATTAAGCAAAGGGGAAAGAAAAATTCCGCCACCGATTCCTACCAATCCGGAAAGAAAGCCAATTCCTCCTCCTAAAAAGCTGTTTCCCAACAATGAGGTTCTGGAATCCTGCAATGTTTTTTCATCATTTTTGGTCTCTGTTTTTACCCATAATAATATCGCTGCAATGATAAGGGTGATTCCTAAAATCAGAAAGAAGGTCTCCTGGCTTATTTTCAGCACAGCACCCCAATAGGCCATAGGAACACTGACGAGGGTTATAGGGAGTACTTTCCTCCAGTCGATCTGTTTATTTTTAATATAGATACAGACTCCCCCCACAACTACAATTACATTGCAGATCAATGCCGTTAAGCGTATTTCCTGATAAGGGAGGTTATACATGGCCAATACGGCCAGATAGCTGGAACCACCACCAAATCCTACTGACGAATACACAAAGGCTATTATCAAAAAGAACAGCAAGATCTCCCAATGTTCCATACTATTTTGTTAAAGATTAATTATGCTACAATAATACTCATTTTAGCGTTTGATTAATGAGAAAAAATACAAAAGTCTATACGGTAATTTGTGAAAAAAATGTCATAAATTGTTTATCTCAGGAAAAAAGTAATGTAATACCTTTATCATTTGTTAAATTTGATTCATTAGAAATCATTAGAAATGTCAATCAACGAAAAACCCAAAAGCATGAATTCCCAAAATGTCACTGACTATCCTAATAACAACACCTATTTTCTGGTTTGGAACTTTAAGCAGGATGCAGATCCTTCTAAAATCAAATCGGTATTTCAGAGAATGTGCGCGCTGGTCATTAATCTGAACAATTCTGCGCTCGACCGTTTTCCGGATTCAAAAGCAAGCTGCGTAATGGGGATCGGATATGAAGCCTGGCTACAGCTGGAACTGCCCACTCCGTTACCTAAAGAGTTTAAAAAGTTTGAAGCAATAAAGGGCAGTAAGCATACTGCAGTAAGTACCAGAGGAGATATCCATTTCCATATCCGTGCCGATGAGAAAAGCTTTGCCTATGACATGGCTTCTACCATTTCGGATTTCATGAAAGATATTGCTGACTGTGTTGTAGAAGTCCAGGGGTTCCGTTATTGGGACAGCAGATCGATCTTAGGATTTGTCGATGGAACTGAAAATCCGCATGGGAAAGACCGGGATTATTTTGCCATTATTGGAGATGCAGACCCTCAATATGAAGGAGGAAGCTATCTTTTTACCCAGAAATACATTCATAATATGAATGCCTGGAAATCACTTTCTACAGAAGATCAGGAAAAAGTAATCGGCAGATCAAAGGAACAGGACATTGAGATGGATGATGATGTGAAGCCTAAAAACTCCCATATCGCACTAGCTAATGTAGGCGACGATTTTAAGGTTGTCAGGGATAATATGCCTTTCGGAAATGTTTCCACTAATGAAATGGGAACTTATTTTATCTGCTACGCCAGTACTTTCAGTACAGTAGAAAAAATGCTGACCAATATGTTCATTGGTGATCCTCCGGGAAATTATGACCGGATTCTGGATTTCAGTACAGCGCAGACAGGAACTTTATTTTTTGTTCCATCAGCGGATATGTTAGATGACTTTTCTTCATAATCTGATCAAAAAATGCTTTCCAATTAATTAACAACTCTTTCTTATTGAATCTGTTTAAACTTTTTATCTTATAAGAATCACAGCTATTTTTTGACTTGAAAAAGCTTTTATTCTAAACACTTCAGTCCACTTAAGTTAGTTTAAAATGATACTGTATAAAAAGTTTACATAAGAAGAAAATCAAAGATTTTCATAAAGCTCAAGTGTACTTATTGTGCAGCAATCTTGTGACTTAAAAGCAACTTAAGTGTTTAATCTTTTTTTGGCTTTTTTGGTTTTCATTGGAAAAGTTTAAACAGCTTTATCATATAAAATGGACCATTTCATTTGAAACGGTCCATTTTTCTATTCAGGAATTGATATTTCAACATTTACTTCGCTACAGCAGAGAATTCTTTTCAATTTATCCTTATGAATCTGAACAATATCTCCATTTTTAATTTTATATTTTTTTTGTAAAGGCCTTTCATGAACAAAAACCCCATCCATTTCAATTAATTGATTCAATTTTCCAGATGAAAGTTTTAAACATGTTCTGACCACCATCGTCATTCTAAGATTAAAATCGAAAGGACAGATAATTTTAAAAGTGAGCATTTCCATATCAAAACTGGTCATCTCTTCTATTGGAATCTCCTTATAATGAATGTCGTATTCCACACTTCCCCAATCTGCTTCAATATTATTTCTCCGTCTTGTTTCGTGAGAAAATGCGTATTCCCAGGCTACTTCAATATTATTTTCAGACATCTTATTAAACAATTCCTTACTGATAGACTCCATTCTGATTCTGGAAAACAGAGTCATATTATACCGGCTATTACACTTTACACATCTGTAAACTAACCAGATATCGATGTTCTTTTTCTGGGCGTTCAATCTGAATTTATCACTACAGTGGAATCTGTCGCTGTCACAATGGTTGCATTTCTTTTTTAAAAGGGGAGTATTTTTCGCTTTCACCTCCCATATATACGGTTGTATACTCATTACTTATAATCGTGCTTAATATTCTTTGTAAGATTTTTTACATAGTATTCACGCATTACCGGAAGGTTATTTTGATGTAAAGATTGAGAGTCTTTAAGTTGTTCCGACTTATAGTCTATCCTATATTCCAGCCTTTGATCAATATGATCTTAAAAGCCGGAACAACAAATACAGATGCCTTTGCAGGCAATGCGATACATAATATGATAAATGAAAACCTGTTCAGATACAGAATTATCCGAACAAAAGAATGATCAGCCTGTGGTTGCTAAGACTGATACTAAGCTATAATAAGTTTAAGAGTTGTTCTCAAAACGAGTTATTTACTTGGTTGTGTTAAAAGTACTCAATTCTTAATAAATACGGAATGCTTTTTTTGACTTTTTATTTTGAAATACAATTAGCTCACAAAAATACAAATATGATCCACTCACAGCTCTATGAGATGATGCAGATTTTTTTGCACACTTATAAAATCTGTTTTAATCTGAGGAAATCTGTGGTTTATATAAAAAATTCCCGCTGACTACACAGATATGCACAGATGAATGAAAATAAACAGTATGAAATATATTGAAATACAAATCACTCAAATTATTCTATAAAAAACAAATATGATTGGCTCGCAGATTTTGGAGATGATGTAGGTTTTCTTTTGCACATTTATAAAATCTGTGTTAATCTGAGGAGATCTGTGGTTTTATATAAATAAATTTCCCGCAGATTACACGGATATGCACAGATGAATGAAAATAAACAGTATGAAATATTTTAAACTTAAAAACCACAAGGAATCAAATAAAAATTCTCAAACTTGTTTTTAATCTTACCCCAAACCTTATTGTAAAAATGAAAACGACTTATATTGAAAAGATAAAAGCTGACAGCAGAAATTCCTGAACAAGAGTTCAGCAATCGTTCTTTATTTGCTTTCGATACTCCGGATCTTTATTACAACGTATCGATCCATTTGTATAAATCAGTCTCTGCAGCTATACGGAATGATTTTCTCAACCTGCTTTTTCTTGTTTGAATAGTCCTAACCGCAAGATGGTTATATTCTGCAATATCTTTTGTAGTAAATCCGAGTTTAATAAGAGCACAAAGCTTAAATTCATCCGCCGTCATATCCGGGTTGATACGGATAAGATTGTCATATAAATCAGGAAAAACATATTTTACTTTAGGAATAAAAGCAATGTCATCATTCATTGCCAGCTTTACCACTCCTTCCAAATCAATCTGGTCCTTACTGTTAAGCTTTGACCGCATTTCAGCAATGATGCTTTCACTTCTCAAAGCCTGCTGATACAGCTTCACAACCTTAAACTGTTTTGACAGGATATAGTATCCCAAAATAGTCACTCCCAAAAAGACATGTAAAAAAGTAATCAGCCTCTGGTTTTCAGAAAACAGCACAGAGTCAGCCCCTTCTATAGTAAATATCCTGAAATCATAATAGTGGCTTATACTGAAAAGAATGAGAGTCGTAGCGTATACTATAATATTATATTTAACAGTCTTTTTGTTATTAAAAATAAACAGAGAAGCCAGCATAATGACAAAGTAGTACAAAGACAATCCGTTTTCAAAACCGGTAGTTGATGAAAAAAAGAAGATCAGCAGCAGAAACAACTCCAGGCTGAACAGGATTGCAAAATGGTTATAGCGTGCTTTTGTAAAAAAGAAAAGAAAAAGATAAAACAATCCCAGCGCTGATAAAGCAAAAAAATTAGTCTTCAATCCAAACACCAGATCCCTGCATCCGTTAAAAACCAGAACAGCTCCGATAGAAAATGAGAATAAATTCATCCTTTGAGCTTCAATGCGCTCAAGTGGGTCTGCATTGGGAGCAATATGCCTGTTCGCTATATAATCCCATATTTGACGAAACATAATTGTAAATAATTTTACGATAATATCAATTTCAATACAAAAATAAACAAAATGCTTTTATTTTTTATCAAAACCATAACACTTAACTAAAATAAACGATTTATTTAGACACAAACAAAACAATATTCTTTTTACAATAAAAGAAACAAAATACACACATAATTATTTATGCTTCAAAATTAAATATCATTTGATATATTCTGTACCATAATAAATAGATACCTATTTCTTCTGCTCTTTCACAGAAATCATATTACCCCAGAAAATTTTTTTTCCATTTTCCCACCGTATTTCGGCTCAACTTAAAATGGAGGGCCAGCTGGGTATTGCTTAATTGATTTTTTTCCTGATAATCCAGTATTCTGAGAATATCAGCTTTTGAATAGGATCGGTATTGCTGACTGTTCTTTTCAGAGGTTCCAAAAATAAGGGCATTGATCTTCAGGATATCCAGTGCCATAAGCTCTTTTTTTAGCAGCAGATATTTACATACAGCATATTTTTGCGGATATTTCTGAGTAATGATATCGTAATAGATCAGATTAAAATCAGGGTGCTTATATTTTTCCATATTTTGATTCATTATATTGAGTTGCTACCTATAGCATTTGAAAAGTTATATTCTTAATGATGATTACCGCTAGCTTTTACTGTTGTATTTTCCAATCCATTTATAGAGTGTAGTTTTAGGGATTTTATACCGCTTTATCACTTCTTGTCTGGTCATTTCACCCTTTTTGATCCGTTCCAGGATAAAATCGATCACTTCCCGGGTATAAATATTTTTCCGGAACTGAGGTAATGTCGTTTTTTTCTCTGATCGGGTTATTTTTTTTATTTTCGGGTTGGCCGGAGCATAAAGGATCAAATGTTGCGAATAGATTCTGAAGAAATCATATTCCAGGAGCTTGCTCCATTTCAGTAATATCTCTGCATCCAGGCTGCGGCAGGTATACATTTCTTTTATTTCCTTTTCTGTACAGCGCATAAATTTACAGATGCGGGACACATCTATCCCACACTCAGACACAGCCTTTTCAACCATGCTTCCAATATGGATACTTTTATAATTCATCCCTTATTTATCATTTTCAAATAACCTTCTCTTTCAGAAGAATAAAACTGTATTTTAATAATTTGTGTTAGGTTTTAAGATTCCGGCGGGGCTCCGCCCCGCCGGAACCCAACCATTAAGACATTCTCTGTACGGTAATATGAATACGTCTGATATTATTGGACACATTTGTATCATTCAGATTATCTACATAGGCAAAGATAGTCAGCCTGTACCACACTCCATCCACTGCAAGATCTACAGTTTCGATCTCCTGTGAATCATCAGAAGTGCTTAGAGAGGTAATAGGTGGTGAAGTACTGTTCATATTATTTCCCCAGTTAAGATAAATACCGTTATCTGTTTCCACATATCCTCCGGGAGCTACCAGAATGTTGGCCCTACGGTAGCGGTCTACACTTGATAATGCAGCATACCACATTTTAACATTATTTGAAGATACATTCACTAATCTGGGATTGTAGGTGACTCCCCCGGATCCCGTATTGGAACTGGCCGAGAAGTTAAGATCAAGCCGTACTTTTCCTCCTAAAATAGGGGGATTTGAAATCATGGAGCTTAATAAGCCTGTGGTAGTAGCCGATACTTCATAAGTAAAAAACTGATATTCCCCAGCTGAAAGCTTTTTACCCCCTCCTACTTCCACATTACAGGTCTGTCCGCCAATGGAAATAGGAAATGTTGTTGTATTTGGGCTGGAAACCGTTGGAGTCCCGGAAATTGTATAGATCAAAGTTCCTGATCCCTGGGCAAAGTTTCCTTGTGTGATAGTAGCAGTAAGACCATTAACGGGCCCAAGAGTCTGAGCGCCATATATTCCTCCGTTTCCTCCTGTATAGGGAATTGTCATGGTTCCCTGGAATGAAATTCCTGCTGTATAGGTCAAAGGATCGAGGTTGGCATCCATACATCTCAGGGTATTTATATTTCCCTGCTGCAGGGTACGCCCGTCCAGAGGTCTCCATTGGGAGCCATCCCAGTATACATATCCTGCATAGGTAAAGCCCGGTTGTGTTCCCAGATTATAAACCAACAGGCCTGTTGCAGGGTTCGAGATGGTAGATGAGTCGTTATAAGCGCTTAATGCGACTCTTGGTCCTAAAAAGCCTTTTTGTTTTCCTGAAGCCAACTGGCTGACGTTCAATTCTAAAATTGATGACCCATCAGGTGATATGGTCCCGATCCCTACACTTCCATCTGCTGTGACCACAAAGCCATTCGCTTGCTGTACTGCTGTAGGTGCTCCTGTCGTATTATTGTCTTTTTTTCCGTCTACATTAAAGATCCCCTGAGGATTTGCTGTGTTTATGCCCACCTGTGCATAAGTCAGTGAGCAAGCCATTATTGCTAACGGCAAAAAATACTTTTTCATTATTTGTTGATTTTAAGATAATTCTGGATCAATCTGCCTGTTATAAAAGCCAGGACAGATCAGTATATTTATTCATAGTGTCTTACCATTCCGGTCTGTCAGAAAGGAGGTGGACGGATCTTTACAATAAGAGAATTTATTTTCCTGACATATTCTTTTCTTGAATAAATGGATACAAAAGCTTCTTCAGTGGTAATGATAAAAACCTTATATTTTTCAGAAGCAATGCCTTGCTTTACCTGAAAAGTATTAGCTGCAAAGACCACACTACCTTCAGCATACTCAGAAACATTAAGAACAGAAGATCCATTTTGTGATATATAAGCTTCAGGCTGTACAGACAATACTTCGGCCTTCTGTTTTTCTCTTGTTACTTTCGGTATTGCTGCATTTCTTCTATCAGTTTTAGTTAAAAGAGATCTATTTGAATCTCCTGATTCAGCTTTGCGGAGAGCTATTATTTTAACATCAGAAATCTTCTCCACATTATGGATTTCAGTTCCTTCAACGATATACAGTACCGGATCCGGTTTAGAGAGTTTTTCTTCTATGCTGTAAAAAGCACTATCTTTTATACTCAGCTCAGTTCCTTTCTCAATATATACCTGTGCACACATAGGGTAAAAAAAACAGCATAGCAAAAGAAGCATCCGGGGTGCTTTCATTATGGCTGTAACTGTTCTTTTTAAATGCATATTGATCGTTTAAAAAATCATGTGCAAGATTAGAGTTATTTTGATCACAGCCCAAGAAATGAGATACGCTACAAGTACCCTTCAAGAGCACAATAACATACGTCACAGATACGTTAAAAGTAAAAAATAATTTTACAAAACACTGATTTACAATAAAATATAAATTAGCCCCATGTTTTGATCCAATTAGAGTTTGGGGTATTAAAAAAAGTGATGTGTGGTAATAAATTGTGAATTCAACTTATTTAAAAAGAGGGAAAATAAAAATAAGTATTAGTAAAATACCCTCCATAATTACTACCTTTAATATATATCTTCTTTAAAGCTTTCCACACAAAACTGAATGTCTTTTCCCTACACCACCCAACCTGATCCTCCACCCGAAATAAGGGAAAGGAAAAAGGAGATCATTGCAGTGGAAGTATCCTGATCTGTAGCAGATATTCTTTAAAGACAGCATTCTTTAAAACTGATATCGCTTCTAAAATGTTGAAGACAAAATATAATATATTCATACATTATTGCTCTATATAAGAACAGAACGTGCCATGAATATCATGACACGTTCTGAACTTTATGGAAGAGTATTAATATCTGTAATTCTTTTAAATAGCATACTCAATTGAAGCTTCTTTTGCCGCCGCAACCATCGCTACTAAAGCCTTTTCGGTTTCTTCCCAATGCCTTGTCTTTAATCCGCAGTCAGGATTTACCCAGAGCTGGCTTGCAGGGATTACCTTCTGGGCTTTTCTCAGCAGTTCGATCATTTCTTCTTTCGATGGAACTCTTGGTGAATGGATATCATAGACGCCTGGGCCTATTTCATTCGGATATTGGAAATCAGCAAAGGCATTCAATAGCTCCATCTGAGAACGGGAACATTCTATGGTGATCACATCAGCATCCATATCTGCAATATTTTCAATAATATCATTGAATTCCGAATAGCACATATGGGTATGGATCTGAGTGGCATCTTCCACTCCACTGGCTGAGATCCTGAAGGCTTCCACCGCCCACTGAAGATAACGCTGCCAGTCTGCTCTTCTTAAAGGCAGTCCTTCTCTGATAGCCGGCTCATCAATCTGGATGATCCTGATCCCTGCTTTTTCAAGATCCACCACTTCATCACGGATCGCCAAAGCAATTTGCTTACAGGTTTCAGAGCGGGGCTGGTCATCACGCACGAAAGACCATTGCAAAATAGTAACAGGCCCTGTCAGCATCCCTTTCACCCACTTTTGAGTCTGAGATTGAGCATATTGAGACCAGTAAACCGTCATCGGATCCGGTCGTGATACATCACCGAAAATAACGGGAGGCTTTACACAACGGCTTCCATAGCTTTGTACCCAGCCATTCCTGGTAAATATGAATCCTTCCAGCTGTTCTCCGAAATATTCCACCATATCATTCCGTTCAAATTCTCCGTGAACCAATACATCAATTCCTATCTCTTCCTGCCAGCGAATCGTTCTTTGGGTTTCTTCTTTCAGCAAAGCATCATATTGTGCGTAGGTCAGCTCTCCTTTTTTGAATCTGGCCCTCCAGCTTCTTACTTCTGCAGTCTGTGGAAACGAACCGATCGTGGTTGTAGGAAACAAAGGCAGCTGTAATACTTTTTGCTGCTCCTGTTTACGGATCTTAAAGTCATTTTTTCTTTGAGCATCTTCTTCAGTAACGGCTTTAGCTCTTTGCTTCACTTTTTCATTATGGATAAGAGAGGAGCTTTTTCTTCCTGCAACCGCTTTTTTATTTTCTTCAAAATCTATAAGGATATTTTTATCCTCCGTTCCGGCAATAAGCTCTTTAAGGATGACCACTTCTTTCACTTTCTGCTTTGCAAAAGACAGCCAGTTTTTAATTTCGGCGTTAAGACCCGTCTCAAAATCCAAGTCACATGGTGAATGGAGCAATGAGCAGGACGGTGCTATAAAAACTCTTTCCTTTCCTAACTTCCCGGCTGTTCTTTTAATGAAATTCAGAGATCTTTCAAGATCGTTTTTCCAGATATTTCTTCCGTCAACAAGCCCCAATGAAAGGCTTAAGCTTTCAGGGATCACCTTGAGCACATCATCCAGCTGCTCCGGATTTCTAACGAGATCTATATGAAGAACATTCACAGGAAGTGAAACGGCAAGAGATAGATTATCCTTTAATCCTTCAAAATAAGTGGCAACAATAAGCTTAAGCTTCGGAAAATACTTTCTTAGTTCGGAATAGACCCACCGATATGTTTCTTTTGCTTTTTCCGTTATATCCAAAGCCAAAAACGGCTCATCAAACTGTATCCATTCTGCCCCCTGCTCCTGAAGTTTTGTTAAAATCTCCGTATAAACCGGAAGAAGGTTTCCTGCCAGATCCAGTTTATCAAACCCCTCTTCTTTTTCTTTTCCTAAAAGAAGATAGGAAACAGGTCCAATGATTACCGGTTTCGCATTGATCCCAGCCTGTCTGGCTCCGGCAAATTCGTTGAATATTTTATCTGAACTCAGCTTAAACTGCTGATCTTTGTAGAACTCAGGAACAATATAATGATAATTGGTATCAAACCATTTAGTCATTTCCATGGCTGTGATATCTAATCCTTCTTTCTGATATCCTCTTGCCATTGCAAAATAAAGATCCAGCTCAGAATTATTTTTTTTAAGCACTACTTCGTGATAACGTGCAGGGATAGCCCCTACAATTAAGCTCATATCCAGAACCTGATCATAATATGAAAAATCATTACAGGGAATAAGATCTATACCGGCTTCTTTCTGAATATTCCAGTTTTGGTTACAGATATTTCTTCCTATAGTAAGAAGTTCTTCCAAAACAATTTTGCCTGACCAATACTGTTCGCAGGCTTTTTTAAGTTCTCTCTTGCTACCAATACGCGGATAGCCCAGAATGTGAGTTTGCATTTTTTTAAACTTTTTAATTAAACTTAATTTTCAAGCTCTTTAAAACGCTTCGCAATGCTTTTACGGAAATTTCTGGAAAACAATGACATACTGAACAATACAATTTCTCTTCAAAGAAAATGCACAACTCAACATATCATCTGTATGACCCTAAGCTTCAAACCGCGAAAGCATTGTCAATTCAGTAAAGGCAGGTCTCCTGGCTTGTAACGGTTTCCGTCATCCTTCCCGCTTCAGGCAGTGGATATCCAGGGACAGAAACCTCTCGTATGTTACTTACAGTTGCGCGACAGCTCGTGATTCTCACACGATTCCCTATTAATCTACCTTAAGTAAAACCTTTCCTGTTTGATGAAGTTGATAAAGAACTGTATCTTTTACCCATATCATTCGATAGATGTAAAAAGATTTTAATTTTGTGTAAAATTAATCATACAGAATAAACAAACAACAACATCCACTATATTAAGCAAATTAAACTCAATAAACAGAATTAAAAAGAATATAATTCTAAAACAAAAGCTATTTTAGTAATTTAAAAGAATAATATTCTGCGGAAAAATCCGATGACAACAATATACTGTTACCAAGGCTCCTCCGAAAAATGCAAAACTAACGGTAAAGATCCTAAGATAATCTCTCTCCCTTCGTCTGTTTTAATTAAAAAAGGAAAGTCACATATGATCTCAGGAGATTTTGATTTCCTTCTGAAAGCTCAGCTCCGGGATATGACCACATATGTCTCCAATTTACCATTTGCCAACCGGACATCTTCTCTACTACAGTGTTTTGGCCATCACATCGAAATAAGAGCACTGCCCCCACAATGTTTTATTTCCAATGACATAAATTCTTTTTTTCGCTCTGGTAAGGGCTACGTTCAGCATATTGGGCTTTTCGGAGGCCCAATTTCGTGCTCCGGAAGATTTTGGATCCCCTCCCAATACCAGGAATACAACATCTGCCTCTTTCCCCTGGAATTTATGAATGGTCCCACAGGAGATCTGAGAGCTGTAATGAAATTCCTGATTACATTTGTCGGCCACAGATTTAAAAGGGGAAATAACGTAAATATTCCCATTATATCCTGTTTTCTGAAGCTGGTCTATTTTAAGCTTCAGTTCTTCTATTTCATCTTTTAATGCATGCTTATTAATAGGAGGATTTTCATCTGCCACATGGAACCATTGCGATTTCCCAAGATATTCTTTATCAACCTCATCAACGGTAGCTTTCACCATCTGTCCTCCATAAGCGATCTTGTTAGCAATAGTAAACATCGGATCATCACATCTTCTGTGCGTACGCAACGGAAATCCTGTCCAGATGGGGATATCAGAAGAACCGTTCTTCATATAGGTTCCTTTTACAGAAATTCTGTCAGCCAGCTGCTGGGCAGAAGTTTGTGACGGAGACCATATGGACTCTACATTTTCCTGCTTTCTCAATTTGAAAACCAGCCCCGTAGGAATGGTCACTACCGGTTCTACCTGCAAGGGATCTCCGATAATAATGCTTCGTTTTGAGCGGTAAAGGCTCCCCGCAATAGATTGAGGAGTTGCCTGGCCTGCCTCATCGATCAGAAGCCAGCCAATCTGGTTCTGAACCCGGTTTGGAAACAGTCTGCCGGCTGAAGCCAGAGTGGTGGAAACTACAGGCACACACAGGAAAAAAGTACTCCATAAGTTTTCTGATATATCTGGAGTAACATCTGCCTGCCCAGTCAACATTTTGAAGAAAGTTTCAAGATTGAACCTTATTTTTTTCGCATTGGAGAGGATCGTATATTGATGAAGTTCAAGACTCAGCAGGAAGATATCACTTCTTAATTGGGCTATTTCCGGAGAATAATAAGGCATCCTCAAATGAATTTCATCCAAAGACAATAATTCAAAATTCTCGTCACAGAGCTGCTTATGATCTATTCCATACTCTTTGTGAAGTGTTTCTGCCTGACTGAGATATGAATGTATTGCTTTTCGGAGCGTAATAATTTCTGCAGATACATTATTCAATTCGGAAGTGGCTGATTCTATCTTTGCTTTGATCTTCGGTAATAGCTTTTTAATATCATTATATTTTGACAGATAAGCATTATATTCATTCAGATAGGCATCAGCCTGTGATTTCCATTTCCTGTAAGCTTTAGAATTAAAAATTTTATGAAAGGTAAAGAAAGAAGGCTTATTGGCTGTTAAAAAATTCATGGCAACCTGAACTTTATCCATAGATTCTTTATTACTCTGCTCTTGAACCATCAGCTCTTTTTCATCTTCCTCCAGCTTTTTGATCTCGATAGCCAGGCTCGAAGCTTTACTTTCCAAAACAAGCTTCGCATCTTTATTTTTTTTGAATAAAGGTAGTGATGTGTGGAAAGCTCCTGCCTTCTTTTTAAAGACAGCAAAACGTTTATGTAACCGTTTCAGTTCATCTTTTGTTGTTTCAAACTGCCCCAGATAATATGAGGTCTTATCATTTTCTTTATCCTGATAAACAGCAGAGAGAGTTTCTTTGAAACCAACTCCTTTCTTTTCTCTTTGTTCTTTATTTTCTGTTCCCCAGAAAGCATTTCTGAAAGCAATCCTGTTTTTTGAATTCCCCAGCGCTGCACTTAGGATTCCCCAACTTTCTTCTTCGATAAGCGCTCTGGAACATTCTGCAAAATAATCAGCCTCAGAAAAGGTTTTTGAATCTATCTTTGATTTTGCAGGAAGCTCCTTGGTTATATTTTCAACAGCAGCATTATTATTACTTGCCACCACGATTCCAAAATCGTTGAGCAGTTTCTTGTTTATATTGCAGGTTAATTCAAAATATCCATCTTCTTTCTCTATCTTTTGGTATCTGTTTTCAAAAATATGATGAGGTCCCAACTCAGATAGTACTTTAGCTCTTCTCACAATGATTTCTGCAATAACATCTAATAAAAGAGTGGTCTTTCCTGTACCCGGAGGGCCGTTTACTCCCCGCAAGCCAGATTGTATACCTATTTCTGAAAAAATAGTGTTCACCGCTCCGTTTTGTGCAGTATAAAGACCATAATTAATGGATGAAGGCCATCTTCCGGCTGTCATCAGCTCCGGATTAATAGTATCCAATAAATATTTTTTTTCAGCAATAATATCTTTTCTGTTTTTCTCATTTGTCTGAAGACTCAGATATTCCTTCAGTGTTTTACTGTAGGATGAAGGTTCTAAGCCTGATAAATAATTCAGATCGCTTAAGTAAAAACTATTTAATAATTCCGGATCGGATTGTGCTTTTTTAGGGACCTGCTGGGCCACCAGGAAAACGCCTATTGGCAGTTCGTGCCAGCCGGAAACCATTTTACCCAGATAGTCTGTTTCAGCTTTCAGATGCAAAGGAGTTATCACATCTCCCCTCTTTAATGGTTTTTCTTCCGGATTTTCAGAGAAAGGGATCTCAATGACATTATATCTCAATTCAAAATCTGCCTGTGCGGAATCAAGTTCACGGGAAACTTCCGTTAAATTCTGATCCTGCTGCAATACCCTGATTCCAAAGAAATAGGCTGCCGGCACATAGCTCCTTTCATCAGGTCTTCCCTCTTCATCCAGAATCAAAGCGGATAAGCAGGTGTGCCCTGTTATAGGATCTTTCCAATCCTGCATCTCATCCTGAGTCCCCAGTAAACGATCAATATGATCTATGATCATTTTCTTTTCTATTCTTCCGAAAATAAGAGTATACTGCCACTTCCAGTCTTTTTTGACCGATGCTCTTTCTTCCCTTAACCAGGGAAGAACGATATCGTCATGAAGTACTGATGCTTTTTTATTAAAATCAGGAAGGTCAAAAATTTCAACATTCCTCCAGAACTGTAAAATATTTTGTTGTTTCAATGTGATAAAATCTGCTGGTGCCGGTTAAACTTTGGTGTTTTGCAATATACAAAACAATTATCAGCCGGAGATCAATGATTTAAACTGATTATATGTAAAACCGATATAATATAAATATATGCAAATATATCAAAGCATAAGGCAAGATCATTGCGGAAAGCCGTAATCGTTTCATTTAATAAGAACCAGCATTTTATTCCTTTTTGCTATATTTGATAAGAGAAAAGTGAGCCGTCGAACAGCATAAAACCGGCAGTCCCAGCTCAGAAACATGAATAAAAAATAAAAGGACGATGTATCCCATTTCAAATAACAGGCCGCAACCAGGTTTTTCTTTGAATACCGGAAAGCTATATCTAATACTTTCCGGAGTCATCGTATCCATGATAAGCCTGAGTATTTTTCAGGATTTTTTAGAATCAAAGAGAAACAGCTATACCTTTTATTTCAGTGAATCTGTACTGTTCAAGATTGTCTGGCTTCTGTATGCTCCCATACTGCTTGTTTTATACAAAAGGTTGAAAAATGAGGTATTGAACAGCTTTTTAAAAACAGTATTATTCATTGTATTGCCTGTGACCGCCCATCTTTTCATATTTCCCTGTGTAGCCAAAATTTTTACAATGCTTTTCTATGAAGGGAGATATGATTTTTTCAAATTCTTTTCATATGCCTTAGCGCACGATTTTTATACCTTAATTCTTGTTTATAAAGGTTTTGTTTTAGGCTACAGGCATATTTCTACCAGGAAACAGGATGTTGTCAATACAGATACAGAAACCCTGGTCATCAATAATGGGAAGGATAATGTAATAGTTTATGTAAAAGATATTATACAGATTACTTCTGCTACCCCTTATGTTTCCGTTCATCTTGAAAACAAGAAATATTTACATTCGGAAACGTTGAAATCCATTCATGAGCAATTAAACGGTAATATTTTTGTCAGAGTACACAAATCAGCTCTTGTCAACCTTTCAAAAGTCCATTCATTCAAATCCCGGCTGAACGGTGACTACGATTTGCTGATGTCAGACGGTACTTCTGTAAGATTAAGCAGAACCTATGCCAGGGATTTTAAAAACCGCTTTAGCACAAGGTCATCGGGTCAGCATATCAACTCATCAGGATAAAGTATTTTATTTTTCTCCCCTTTTTTCTGTCCATAATTTTGTCTGCATATTCATTTTAAAACATAAAAATTATGGATCTAAAAAACAGAATTATTTATTGGTGGCTGCTTCTGATAATATCCGGTTTAATCTCATGTCAGGGCCAGAGCAAAAAGCATGCAGGTGGTCCCTGCGAAGGGTGTGAAGCCATTTTTGAGTACAGGAATAAGAGATTGGCTCCTGCTGATACGCTCCCTAAATTTCAACAAAGCGAGCCTAAACTAAAGGTGACAGGCACCGTTTTCAAAAAAGACGGGAAAACTCCTGCAGAGAATGTGATTATTTATATCTATCACACCAACAGGAGGGGCATCTATGAAACCAAAGGCAACGAAACAGGCTGGGCCAAACGACACGGATTCATCCGGGGCTGGGCAAAAACAGGAAAAAACGGTCAGTATACATTCTATACCTTCAGACCAGCAGCTTATCCTGACCACAGTGAACCTGAGCATATTCACATAACCATAAAAGAGCCCGACAAGAATGAGTACTATCTGGATGAATATCTTTTTGACGATGATCCGTCATTAACCCAGGCCATAAGAAACAAGTTACCAGATAGAGGCGGTTCAGGAATTGTAAAGCCTAAGATGGAAGGCGGAATCCTGACTATCAAACGAAATATTATTCTGGGAAAAAATATCCCGGATTATGAATAACCAAAAACTACTTTTAAATCCTGCAATTTTCATTAATTGCAGGATTTAAAAGTTTACTTAAAAGCGATTTTAAGCTTGTGACTTTCATTTTCTTAGCATCACATCTGGGAACAACCGGGACATAATCGGTAAAAAATAATGTAAATTTGTCTTATCCTATCAAAAAGGATGAGATTTCTTTAGTTATATATAATGAAAAAAACAGTACTTTCTTTATTAGCTTTCTTCCTGCATTTTGCCTGTCAGGCCCAAAATTTTGATCTTATTCCATTAGGCATATATGGTGGGGAGCAAGAAGACAATTTATCAGCTTATTTAGTCGGGGGCCCGCAAGACAATGCTTATATCTGCCTTGATGCCGGTACTGTAAATGCCGGTATACGAAAAGCCATTCAGCTGAAAAGCCTTAACGGAACGGAAGAAACTGTTCTTAAGGACCAGATAAAAGGATATTTTATCTCACATGGTCATCTGGATCATTTATCCGGCCTTATTATCAACTCCCCTGTTGACTCTAAAAAGGATATTTTCGGAATAGCACCAGTTCTCCAGATTTTACAAAATCATTACTTTGTCACAGATACCTGGATTAATTTTGCTGATCAGGGGCAGAAACCTACCCTTGGCAAGTATCATTATAATGAACTTCGGGAAGGAATAGAAATTCCTGCACCAAGAACTCCGTTCTTTATAACGGGATATGAGCTAAGCCATGTCAACCCTTATAAAAGCAGTGCCGCCCTTGTCAGAAAAGACGACCATTATTTGCTCTATTTAGGAGATACCGGTTCTGATAGGATTGAAAAATCAGACCGGCTGAATACTCTTTGGGAAAATATAGCTCCGCTGATAAAAAAAGGACAGTTAAATACGATACTTATAGAAGTCTCTTTTCCTAACAGCCAACCTGAACATCTCCTGTTTGGCCACCTTACCCCCAATCTTTTGACAGAAGAACTGACCAGACTGAAAGAAAAAACCGGACAAAAAAATCTGAAGAACCTCAGTATTGTAGTCACCCATAGAAAACCGACAAAAGATAATCCTGAGATCATAAAAAAAGAGCTCCTGGAAAACAATCCCTTGAAAGTACAGTATATTTTCCCTGAACAAGGTAAAAAAATCAGCTTGCCTTAATAATTATGAATAAAAGATGGGGAAAGATTTTGTTTCATCTTTTTTACTCTCTCGCATGAATATTTATTTTCAAATGCATATCGGTGATATACTTCATTAAAAACGCTTTCCTTTCTCAATTTCTTAAATCTTTTTGTACAGTATAGTATTGCGTTCTATTTATTCTTAAGTTTACCGCTGATCCTGCCTATGAAAAATATCGACTTTCTAAAAAGAAACTTCGCCGCATTTATTGTGTTCTACTGTTTACTGCTGAACAGCTGTACACAGCAAAATCAGAGAAAAGAAAATTTCGACTATCCGCTTCTTCAGAAGAATGAGACTCTTCGTCTTACAGGAGACTATCAAAAATGTTTTGACCTTAATCAGGAGTATCTCCATCTGGCTCAAAAAAGCGGCTATCGTGACGGACAAGCACTTTGCTACATCAATCTGTCTAATATATCTGCTGCCATCGGAAACTATGAAAAGGGGCTGGTATTTTTAAAGAAAGCAGAAGCTATGCTCAAAGGGTCAGCTAATGAGGCTCTCAAGGCACGGGTTTTTCAGGAATACGGCCAGATGAGCAAGGTCACCAGGTTAGACAGAACTGCGCTGGATTACAATGCAAAAGCACTTTATTATACCCGCAGATGCTCAGAAACAGATAAAAAGAAGTATTTTCTACAAAAGGTCTTTTCAAACCGTGCAGATTTTCTCTATGAAATAAAGCAGAATGATTCCGCTCTGATGTACTTTCACAAAGCTCTGAGGGTCGATAATTCAGATCTGTCTAACAGCTTGATTGCAAAGCACCATATGTATTATACCAAACAAATGGATTCAGCAAAATTCTATATTGAACGGGCACTGGCTTTTCCGGATCAACAAAATGGTATGCGCAATTCACAGAGAGGACAGGTTTACCGGATTACAGGAGATTATTATAAGGCCAGGGAGGACGACTCATTATCTCTGAAATATTATCAGAAAGGACTGGATATTTTTATCCAAACCCGCAAGGTTTACAATATTCCTTTTATATATGAAGCAATGGCGGAGACCTACGGTTATTTGGGTGATAAGAAGAAAGAAGCTGAGTTTAATGAGAAGTATATCCACGCAAAGGAAAAGCTATCTCAGGATCAGCACCATACAATAAATCTGCTGATCGATAAACTGCTGGCAGAAAAAGAGGTTGGAGTACAGACTTTTAAGTTCAACACCATTATTTTTGCAGGATTAATTGTACTCATTATAATGCTGGTAGTCCTTCTGCTGTACAAAAAACTCAAAAACACCAAAAACCAGCTGATAAAGGAAAACTCCAATCTGAAAGAATATAAGATGAATCTGCAGACTGAGACTGAAGTTTTGAGTAATAAAGTCAGCGAAAGCCATAACGAGCTTATGCACCTTCTTCAAAGCAATGATTCATCTTTTCTTACAAGATTCCAGGAGATCCATCCTGGCTTTATAGAAAAGCTTCTAAAAAGAAACAGTGATCTGTCTGCAGCAGATCTTCGTTTGTGTGCTATGATCAGACTGGATCTCAGTTCCAAAAAGATTGCTTCCTATATGTCGATTGAGCATAAGTCTGCCCAGCAGAAGAAATACAGGTTGAGAAAAAAGCTAAACATTCCGAGTGAACAGGATATTCTGATTTTCTTTCTTGAATTGGAGAACAAGGACGAAAATGATTGAAATTTCAATATCAAATCCAACGGAAACAATTTGGGGACTATTCATTGAATAAAATTCAGGCTGTACACTATAAATCAATTTTATTTTTAAATGCCTGAATATTAGATTTTAAAAATTTGCTTTTTATTTTTCAATTAAAATAAATTTTCATAGCAAACGAAAAACATCAATTTTATTAAAAAAACATTTTGTCAGTATTAAAAAACTTTCTATATTTGCACCACTGAAAACGACGGTACTACCGGAGTTCAGGGAGAGTTGGCAGAGTGGTCGATTGCGGCAGTCTTGAAAACTGTTGACTGTAACAGGTCCGGGGGTTCGAATCCCTCACTCTCCGCAAGCTAAGAAAATGAAAGTTTTCAGAAAGCATCAAAAAATAGATAAATCCTGCAAATCATTGATTTTGCAGGATTTTTTGTTTATGGCAATTGCTGTAATGTTCAAAAATAACCTAAAAGTTTGTGGCAATTCTGTGGCAATTTTTAAATTTAGCAAAAAGCGCCACAAAATACCACGTAACTAATTGAAAGTAAACGCATAGCAAATCTAAACATCAACCAATATATTCGTCAATTTTAAGATATGTTTTTGCTATTTTTTTCCTGTATTTTCTTTAGATTAGGATTCGGAAGAAAACATTTTCTCCACTTTGTCACCGTATTCCGGCTGAGCTTAAAGTGATTGGCTAATTGAATGTTATTGAGCTTGTACTTTTTCTGATACTCTAATATTCTCAAGATGTCAGACTTGCTATATGAGCGATGCTTCTGATTAAAATTTTCGGTTTGTTTATCTGCTATTCCGAAAATCTTCTGATTGAGCTCTATAATATTAAGAACAGACAAATCATCTTTATTAAGCAATGCTCTGCATTCTTCTTTCTTATGAGAAAATTTTCTGGTAAGAATATCAGAGTAGATGCGTTTATAATCTGGTGTCATTTGTTATATTCAATTTTAATTGTCGACCTGCTCTCCGGATGTACTCAGATGAAACCCAGCGTAGGGGCTTTTAGAAACTGCTTCGAAATTCATCCGGGTCTGGCTTTTGGTTTTGTTAAAAATTTCTTTAACCAGCTTCTCTAATTTTTGTATTTGCTTATCCATTTGTATAAAGTGGTCTTAGGTATTCTGTATTCCTCAATTACTTGTTTTTTTGTTTTTTCTCCATTTGCAATTAATTCCAAAATAAAGTCTATCACTTCTTTGGTGTAGATGTTTTTGCGAAATTGAGGCAGGTTCGTTTTTTTATCTTTTTGCTGTTCTATTTTTTCGTTGGCTGCAGGTGGAGCATATAAAATCAAATGCTGGGAATAGATTCTGAAGAAATCGTACTCCAACAATTTACACCATTTTAATAATATCTCTGCGTCCAATGATTGAGAAGAATACATTTCGTTTATTTCTTTTTCACTGCATTTAAAAAAATTACAGATCCGGGATATTTCTACCCCGCTTTCTGTAACTTTCTGGCTGATAAGACCTCCTATACAAATCTCTTTAAATCTCACATCAAAAGTTTTATTTCCAGTAATTCCAGTTTGCTCCGTCGAAAACCGCAAGTGTTTTGCTTACTGTATCATAGCACATCATTCCCGGATAAGGGCTTTTCACAATGGTATGAGGATTGGCAATCTTTGGCAGAATCATTGCCTTATTCTGAGATTCCAGAACCAGGACTCCGACAGCAGGACTGCTTTCCGCACCGATAATCACACCCCCTTCCTCTGCGGATGTATTTTCGTTAGCAGCAAGAGCTGTGGTTATACTACCTTTACCGGTTAATTCCACCCATATATTTTTTTCGTACATCTTTACTTTCTTATCTTCTTTATCAAACAGAAATGTTCCGTTATTGGCAGCTGTTAACAAGGGTGCACTGTCCACTGCAGGAAGGATAATCCCCCGAGTGTTCCCTGCCGTATTGTTAAAGTCCAGAATGGTATTGTTACCATCAATATTTTCCTTTCCTATAGCGACTTGCCCGAAAGCAAAATGTGCTGATAAGCAGAATATTGTCGTATATATTGTGTTTTTCATTTATTTGTTGATTTTACAATGTTATTAGGACTCTAAAGCCCTAACAACATTGATTATACTAGAGTAAATTATTCATTACAGCTTCTTGCTATACATTTCCATTTATTTCCGTTGTAGAGTTTCACACAATCGGCATCGATGTCGTAGATAAGCATTCCTTCTTTAGCTTCAGTGACCGGAATGGCACCTGAGTTCTGCACTCTTGTGATTACGAAGCCTTTGGTTTTGGATTCTAAAGCAATAAAACCATTTGGTACGCTTTCCGGCCACCCCATAAGCTTTTTCTGAATGGTAATTCCCACCTTAGTAAATGTCCCACCTGAGGAGAAGTCACCCGGTTTCACGCAGTAATATTCGCAGGATTTTAACGAGATTGCGCTTAATCCGAAATCCCTTGCTTCAGTTACGGAACTACCTGCTATTAAAGTCAATACTAGATTTCCTGCTAATGGCAATGCCGATGGTAAATAAATGTTAATATCAATCGGAGTAGAATCCGTATAAGTTGTTGCAACAGCCGGCATGCTACCCGGAAGAGCTAAAGCTCCGTTTTGCCCTGTAATGGTAGGATTGGTTCCCGATATATCAAAGGTGGCGTACACTACACCCGCATAGGCTACCGTAAAGGTTGAATGTGCTGTGGCATTGTTTTGCCCAGTTCTTGTCCAATATGCATTTTTTAACTGTATAACAGCTCCATCAGAAACATTGGTTAAAGGTTGGGTAAGCGTTGTCGTTGCGCTGCCATCCTTAAAGAATCTGATGCCTTTTGAGCTGATCTGTATCCTGTTTCCGGATGCGGTTCCTCCCACTGTCCAGTCCGGAATGGTATTGGTATTTCCGGCAGGAGTGGTTGGAAAGATTCCGTTGGATATTCTTTCCTGCGGGTCAGGACATCCTATAGGAGGGCAATTATAAACTGTAACACTTACTCCGGCAGATGCAGCACTCACACATCCTCCTGATATTACTTTTACAGTATAGATGCCGGTAGTGCCAGCATCATAGGTTTGCCCCACAGCTCCGGAAATCAGTAAATCATCCTTGTACTTACGGTTACGCTTCCAACATAGAAATCGTCATCTGCCTGAGGATTTCCATTATGTGCAGGATTATTCTGTTGCGTGAAATACCTGAACTCCAGCCTTCCGTTATTCGGAGCATTAGAAGGTAGAGTTACCGTCATGCTATTTTTACATATACTATTAATTTCAGCCAGGGTATTTTTGATCAGGGTATTAGTATTTCCTGTTGCTCCAGCATGGTATGCTACAGTTCCGGGTGTCCCGACATCATTAACAGGACCGGCCGCGTTCGTCATAGTGACATATAGTGTACCGGCGTACCAAAGCTCTAACCTTGCCCATCCGGACACATTGCCTACTCCTAACGGAACAGCATCTCTGGTTCCAACACACATATTTATTACTGGTGAAACCCCGTTTGGGTTTACATTGGTTAAGTCTTGGTAAATATAGTCAGTGCTATTATCAACACCAAAATTAACACCAGGATTGCCAGGTTGTACATTAGCCGTTTTCGTCCAGCCAGAGGCATTAGACAAAAACGTCGGGTTCGTCACCCTTTGCAATGTACATTGGGCATTTAAATTGAGACAGCTTATCAGGAAAAATAAGCATAGTATAATTCGTTTTATCATTTTTATTTTTTGTTCAGAAGAAAATTAAAAAATCCATTCCATTCAGCACATCTGTCTATTCTTTTCAGAATAAATAACATACAGTATTGGCAGTATTATAAGGTTAACATTTTATTAACAGCCATATGCAGTTCTTTAAGAAATTGTGTCCCAGAAAACTGAGAAAAGATCTAACAAATGTATGTTTCAGTTTCAGTTTCTGTTAATTCAAATCTACCCACCCTGTATCCGTACGTCCCTGAAACTTTTTCAGAGCAGAATTGTACCGGATTGTTCCTTCCGGCCCCGTATCTCCGTCATTGCCTATTTTAACAGAGCCATTGACATCTAACAATGTGGCAGGAGTAGTGGTCCCAATTCCCACACGTTTGGTAACCCCGGCATCAGTTGTTTTTAATGTGAGAACCGGATTGGTATCATCATACAAATTGAGACTCATATATCTTCCGTTTGCCGTCCATCCAGTGGGAGCTGTAGACCCGGCGGTAATGGATGCTATAAATGGGTTTCCAGTTGCAGTAGTTGATTCCGAAATAAATTGAATTCCCCGGTTCTCACCACTGTTACCATAGCCGGAACCGTCTGCTCCTAAACGAAATGTTACTACGTATTTATTGGAATTATCATTGTTTACCTTCATACTTCCGCCTACCAGAAGCTTTCTTATATCGTTAGGTTCGGCACCTAATCCGATATTTCCGTTAACAAGATTAATACGCAGATCAGTTGCGCTTATACGACCTATCGAAATCACCCCATTTCCGCCTAAAACATCCGGTGCTATTCCCAGATGAAATGTTTTTTCCACACCGCTTGAATTGTATGCTGTGAATCGTTGTATAATAGATTTTGCATTGTTGGGATTTATTAAACGTAAAGCTATATTGGGTACAGATTGCATAGTAGCATTCCCGGTTGTTACATTCTGATAGATATCCAGCGTATGATCAGGGTTTGCATTTTTTAGTCCTACTTTGCCATCTGGCATTACGATGAAATCATTTGCACTTTGAGCAGGGTCGGGATTGCTATTATCTGCAGGGTTGTCTTTCCCGCCATCTATATGAAAAGTTCCTTTAGGGTACTGCGTATTGACACCGACCTGTCCAAAAGCATTTGTACTTATAATTAGTACTATAATTAATATTCTATATTTTTTCATTTTATTATTATTTTTTTTCATTTTTACATTAATAAACAACGTATATGCTGTCTGATTTTCCGTTCAGAGAGATTTACTATGGTGATATTGATCCAACAGAATCAATTTATTAGGTTATTAGGATTATTAAGATTTTTATGCTGTCTATTATCCTGGATGATACGATACAGAAGCCAAGCAGTGATCCTTTTCATGTATAACTAATTGGAGGGCCTCGCAAAAAAATATTTGAGAAATAATGATAAAAGAGAATATTTTCTTTTCGAAAGAATTCGTTGCTACTTTCGGGAATATAAACAATATTGAAATTAAAACGCTCATAAAGACTAATCACTTTCCATTGAAAATCAACAGAAAATACCATAATCTGATTTCCTGGGCTTAAGGAAAATGAAGAACCGTTAGGAAATGTTTTGCTAACGAATTTTATTTTCTGAGGTTGTGGTGTTTTATATACCGTCCTACTCTTCTTTTTTACTTTCCCAAGTGTTTTTGTTTTGGCTTTTAAAAAATTATTATTAGAATATTTTTTATTAGTAAATCTAATTGTCAAGGTATCCTTATCTTCAACATCCTGGATTATTCTTTCATTGTAGCTGATCCCGTTATCACTATAGTTTTTAATGCTGACAACAGTTCCGATGCTGACACTGATGTTTTCCATTCCTGTAACAATGGTCTGACCATAAAAATAAGTTGCTAATATATTTAAATGTACCAATAATAAAATTAGACTACACTCACAATACTTCAATATACTGCTATATAATTCCTTTTACAATTTTGAAGAAACAAAACTTTTGGTACATTTTAGTATATCATTATCTTGAAGTTTTAAAAAAATATTAAAAAACATTTGCTTTTATGACTGATCGGTCATATATTTGCATTGTAATTTTTAAATAAAATGTCTAAAGGAGAATTAACAAGAGAATTTATAATCAAGAAAGCAGCACCAGTTTTCAATATAAAAGGTATGGAGGCAACGGCAATGAGTGATATCATGGAAGTTACCAAGCTTTCCAAGGGAACTCTATATGTACATTTTAAAAATAAGCAGGAGCTTATTGCAGAAGTTTTTTCATACAATATGAAAACATTAACCGATAGTGTTGTTTCCAACATTAATAAATATAATTCCGCTAAAGAATGTCTCTTTGCTTATATAGACGTTTTAACAGATATTCACAATCCGCCTGTTGTTGGAGGTTGCCCGATGATGAATTTTGGTATTGAGGCCGACGACACCGATCCTGCTATTGCCAAAAAGATTGCTTCAGAAATTCAAAAATCGCATCGTCTAATTTCAGAAATAATATTAAAAGGTATCCAGGCCGGAGAGTTTAAACCTGAATGGAATTACCAGGATTTCTCCAAATTGGCTTTCTCAATGATAGAAGGTGGAGTAATGATCAGTAGGATTACAAAAGATGACTCCAGTGCTAAAATCATATCAAAAACTTTAAAACAAATGATTATACAGCAAGTGCTATAATTTTTTTTACCATAAAAATGACCGTTCGGTCATTTAATAATTAACAATTTAAATACATCAAAATGAAAAACAAGGAAAACATTGCATTAAATGAGTTAACTCATGAAACTGCACCCACTAAGCAAATTAATGTAAATGGACACAAATATGCTTACCGTACATTTGGAAGACAAGGCGGAATACCGATTGTCTTTTTAGTTCACTTTGCAGGTACTATGGATAACTGGGATCCAGCTGTCTTAAATCCTTTGGCTAAAACCCATCAAATTATAATTTTCAACAACAAAGGCGTAGCAAGTTCAGAAGGTACTACTCCTGATAATATCTCTCAAATGGCCGATGACGCGGTTGCTTTTATTGAAGCACTCGGTTTAAAAAAAGTCCATTTATTAGGTTTCTCGATGGGTGGTTTTTTGGCTCAAAAAATAGCTGCTGAAAATCCCGATTTGATTGAAAAGCTGATTCTTGCAGGAACAAGTACTGTAGGTGGTAAATCTATCAGTCAGTTATTTTCCCATCTGGAATTTGCGCAGAAGGATGGTCCTGAAAATATCCTTATCAATCTGTTCTTTTCCCAAACGGATTCAAGTGTCAGAGCAGGAAAAGAATTCCTGATACGACTTCAATCAAGAACTGAAGATAGGGATGTTGTACTGAGCGATGAATCATTTTCAAATCAGGCCAAAGCAATCGTAGATTATGGTCATCAGGACAATGAGCATTTCAAACAATTAAAATCTATCAAACAACCTACACTTGTTGTCAATGGGGAAAATGATATCATGGTGGACAGCATCAATTCATTTGATATGGTTAAACACATTCCCAACTGCAAACTGGTACTTTGGAGTGATTCCGGGCATGGCGCATTGTTTCAATATCATGAGGATTTTGTGAGAGAAGTGGAATCTTTTTTGGGTAATTAAATCTCATATATATGTTATTTCAAGAATATAATTTAAAGGGAGCAAAACTTAAAAATCGTATTGTGATGGCTCCTATGACAAGGTCGCGAAATCCAAATGGGATAGCTAATCTCATGAATGCTGATTATTATCAACAACGTTCTGGTGCGGGATTGATTGTAACAGAAGGCTTAGCCATATCTACAAGTTCAATAGGAAGTGTTTTTATTCCAGGCATCTATACCAAAGAGCAAGTTGAAGGATGGAAATTAACCACTACTGCTGTTCATAGTAAAGATGCTATAATTTTTGCCCAGTTATGGCACGTCGGAAGAATCTCCCATACTTCTTTGCAACCCAATAGACAATCGCCGGTAAGTCCTTCGGATATCCGCGCAGAAAATAGTAGGGTTCGCATTTTGGATGAAAATGGTACGATTAGTTTAGTACCTACCTCTCAGCCAAGAGTCTTATTGGAATCTGAAATCTTAGAAATAGTCAGAGATTATGCAAATGCTGCTGTAAATGCCATTGAAGCAGGATTCGACGGTATAGAAATCCACGGTGCCAATGGCTATTTGATCGAGCAATTTCTGAATCCTCATGTCAACACACGATCTGATCGATATGGTGGTACTTTGGAGAACAGAAGTAGATTTCTGTTAGAAGTAATAGATGCTTGTATCCAAAAAATAGGATCAGATAAGGTTGCAGTTCGATTAAGCCCATATGGTGGGTTGTATGACATGAAGCATTATGATGATCTAGAAAATACGTATCAGTATTTGGCTATGGAGCTGTCCAAGCGGAATATTTCCTATCTCCATTTAATGGATCAGGAATCTTGGGGAAGCTATACATTTCCGACAGGTTTCTTAGAAAGATTTAGGGGTTGGTTTAGTGGAACGATTATACTTGCTGGAGGCCTGACAAAAGTAAAGTCTGAATTTTTGCTTAAAGAAGGTTTGGCTGATCTGGCAGCATTTGGATTTCCATTTATTGCTAATCCGGATCTTCCGGAAAGAATGAAGAATAACTGGGAATTAGCGGTTGCCGATCGTACACTTTTTTACGGTGGTGCCGAACATGGCTACACAGACTATCCCAATTACGGAAAAGATTCTAATAAAGAATTTTGTAATGTTAAGATACAGAATGTTAAAAATAATCAATAAAAAACAGTCTATTTATTGACCTGATGGTCATATATACATATAATCAAATAAGAAAAACAATGGCAAAAACAGTATTAATTACAGGCGCATCAAAAGGATTTGGACGCGTGTGGGCAGAAGCATTTTTAGAGAAAGGATATAACGTAGCCGTTACAGCACGAAATTTATCCACCGTAGCAGATCTCAAGGATAAATACACGGATCATATATTAACTCTTACACTGGACGTAGATAACCGCGAAGAATCTTTGTGGGTAGTAAAGGAGGTTTATCAACATTTTGGTTCAATTGATATATTGATCAACAATGCGGGATATTCGTTGGTCGGAACTGTGGAAGAAACAAGTGAACAGGAAGCAAGAGCCCAATTAGAAACAAATTTCTTTGGTACACTTTGGCTTACTCAGGCTGTGCTACCCATCATGAGAGAACAAGAGAGTGGCCATATCATTCAGGTATCTTCGATCTTGGGCTTAGCAGCATTACCAACCTTTGGGCTTTATAGTGCATCTAAATTTGCGGTGGAAGGTCTTACAGAAGCGCTGGCTGCTGAAGTGAAAGACTTTGGAATTCGGGTGACATTGGTAGAACCCAATGGCTACGCCAGCAACATCTGGCATACAGGAATTAAAGCACAAGAGATTCCGGTATATGATGGATTGAGAAATGCTCTTGCAGCATCAGAAATAGAATTTGGCCAAGTAGAAGCTACTACTGGCGCCCTTATCAAACTGGCAGAAACAGAAAATCCTCCATTACGGTTATTTCTGGGAAAAGTTGCATTTCCATTTGTCAAACAACAATACGAACAAAAATTGGAGCTTTGGCAGGACTGGAACGAAATTTCCATTGCAGCGCATGGATAACTGAAGGTTATGATTTAGAGTTAGAACAATTTGTGCTAACAGGACTTGATATGATGATCTATAGTAAACTTAAATATTTACATAATTAGATGAACATGCTTTAGCCATGCAGCAGAATGTGGTCAGAGAGATAATTTTCCCGCTACTGTTTTTCAGGCGTTTGTTTATGATTATATGAATATTAACCTAAAATAAGAACTGTCAAGAGGACCGCTTATTGAAGGACAGACATTGAAATTAAAAATATAAAAATAAACAGCAGCCCTTGTGATATGGGCTGCTGAAAATATATATTAAGTCAACAAAAAATGGACTTATAATCGTTATGCTATCAATTTTTACTCATAATAATATTCAGTGGTAATATCTCCCTTGAAGTCCAATTGAACATCCTGTTTTTTCATATTCAGCTCAAACAGCCGTTCACCGTTTTTTCTTCCGGCACGTATCTTCAACGAAAACCATCCGTTTTCCAGAGGAAGGGTTATGCTGTTTTCATCGTTGATTAAGGCAATATCTTTTAAATAGCCAATACCTACGATCTTCACCTGATTATTGGTTGTCTGAAATATCCAGCCTTCAGATTGTACCTCAGTTTCATTAAGGTCTAAAATACGTTCTTCACCAGCAGAAACCTGAAACGAATAGTAATCCTCTTCTACTCCTATAACCGGAATAGCAATTCCCAGCTTTGTTATCTCGTCTCCATGCTCGTTTTCTACAAAATACTTTAAAATATTATTACCCGGCAAATTGTATTCCTGCAGATATCCTGCTAAAAGTTCCGGACTATAAATCACAAAACCTTTAAGTTCAGAAAATATTTTTTTCATAGTATATATTTGATAAGATTTGGTTTACATTTTATTTTTTTCATCACCTAAAATTCAAGATAAATTCCAAGCTTTATGAATTTTTAAGCATTATAAAATAAAAGCTCTTTAATTTTACTTTTGTTTTTCCCTGAACTCGTTTAGTTTCTTGTCAATAAATTCAAGATCATTAATGGCTTTCTCTTTGTCCTTTGCCTTATCATATTTTTCTCTCCGTTTTCTTATGCCCGGCGGATAGAATTTAAAGCCTTCGTCTGTTAAATCCCCAATTTTAATTTCTGATTCATCAGTCGCTTTTTCACCTTTTTTTAATATTACTTTTGCTGTTATCTTGTAAAAAATGAATAACGTTTTCAAAAAAACGGCGTTGCCTATCTTTATATTCATCTGTTAAAGGTAGGATTGAATCTACAAGTGTAAACCAACCTAATTTAGAAATAACTCTGTTTTTATCCATTATTGATGTAATTTAATGGCATATTACTTTTTCTGTTATAAAGCTGCCTATAATCCTACTTCTTTAAAAGCGTAACTAAGAATTATAATATGATTCTACTTCCAGTTTGACTTCATTTTTTCTAAAATCTCATCTTTGTTAAGATCATCACTGGGAATTTCTAATTTTTCAAACCAAGAAATCGCATTTTCTTTACCTTCTATAATATATCTGATAGTAGCCACCCTGATCGCGTTTCTGAAATCTAAAAACTTATTGAAGTCATTAAAGTTCTTATCATCATTATCAATTGCATGAAGAATATCACCGAACGACTTATATTTTTCAAATAATTTGAAAGCACCATTTTCTACATAATATATTATTTCTTTAGCAACACTGTCAATATTTGTATTTCCATCAACCTGTATTGAAAGATATCCCGGGTCAGGATCATAAAAATGCTTTATAGAGCCGGCAATTAAAGGATATGCAGACAAATGATCCTTAATAATTATTTTTTCCTCTTTATTAACATCCGGAAAAGTAATATTAGCAATAGCAGCTATGTAAATCGTATTCTCAAAACCTGCCCCTTTACCTTTTCTGTAACTAAAAACAATTCTATCTTCCCTATTAAAATCTTTATTTTTCCTTACAAACGTATCTTTACCTTTAGGAATAAAATCATATTTTTCAAGCTTCGTCTTTAGTAATTCTACTATTTCTATAAAAGTTTCTTTCATTTATATGGAATGATCATTTTCTGCGTTTGCATATTTTCTGCTACTTAATAACCTCTTCAAGCCAATTGGTATACCAACCTTCAAAAGACATTATCAAACCATTATCATCCAGTAAAGGATTTATTCCACCATAATCAGCCCTGTCATCAGTCCAAATATTTCCATATTCAATTCCATTTACAACCAGAAGATAAGTACAGCCATGCCCAATATGACAAATCTGTAAACAACCATTTATATGACTAGTATCCATATATGGATTTAACTGACTTTCATCTGGTCTTTCTCCACTATCCCAGTCAATATCAAAAATCCAGTCTTCATTCCAGCTTTCAGAATAGGGAAATGGTAATGATAAATCAATCGTAGGTTTTGTTTTAAGTTTAAAGTCAATCATTGATTCCTGTAATGGTAAAAGTCCATAATCTGGTCCAATACAACCATTCCCAATTTTGGTAATGAAATCTCTGTAATCTTTGGGAAACTTAATATTTTTATTACTCTCAATAGAAAGAACTTCTGATTCAGGAATTACAGGATTAAGAAAGAACTCTTTTGGTATTATTATATTTAACTTGTCTGGGTTTGATTGCAAGAAATTGAGTTTGTCTTTTATGTAATCTATGTTCATTTTATTCTGTATTATAGTAAATTTATTTATATCCTTTAAATGTAACTTCTCCACCCTCCCATTTGTAAGAGATATCCATTTCATGCTTATTCGCAAAAGCCTCAAGCCCCTTCAAACATCTATCACAAGGTGGCAAAGTAGATAGTTGTCCTTTTCCTCCTTGAGTCATTTGCCCCATTGATATTATTTCTAAATTAGTTCCTTTCAAACTTCCTCCTTTTGTTTTTTCTAAGTGTTCTAATAATTTTGCTTCACTATGTCCTTTAGCTCCAAATCCATTAAATGGTGCTTTGGATGAACCAGGAGTACTATACCAAGAATAACCTCCTTTAGGAGTTGTTACAGGAACCCCATCAAGTGCTCCTATCACTTCATGTAATCCAAAAATATCAATCCATGCATTTACATCTTTAACATAACCATAGATTGTAGGGTTACTTCCTAGTAATCCAATAGGATCTTTAGAAATATAATTTCCTGCTTCACTATCATAATATCTAAAACGATTATAATAAAGACCATCTGTTTCTATATCTTCATATTGTCCAAGCTGTCTGAATGGAATAAAATATTGATCTCCTTTTAAGTTTTTAAGATTTCCATAAATATCATATTCTGTACTCCACACCAAATGTCCCTGCTCGTTATATGATTGTATTGGTCTGCCAATGTAGTCAGAAATTATGCTAAATTTTTCTTCATTGAGTAGTTTAGCACATGGCACATGACTTCCCCTTTCATACACCCAGGTCACCACATTCTCCACCGGTTCTTTGCCAGTAATGACATTTCCGTCATTATCCACAACTGTTACAGGATTATCTTCAATATCATAGCTCCATTCATGCAAAAGAACATTACCATCCCAAATATAGCGAGTTATTTTCTTTAAGCCAATTTTTGAAGTTCGCCTTCCCAGCGCATCATACTCAAAATGTACTTCCTTCCCATCCGGGCGCTTCACTTTCCTCAGCATTCCGTTGGCATTCCAGGAATAAGCCCAGTCTCCGGATTCCCATTCCGGGTTTTGGATTTCTGCTGAAGGATCTGTATGTACATCAGATACAACAGTTCCATCCTGCATTTTCGGATGGTTCAGCCAATCTGAAGCAATGGTTTTATAATAAGGATGGATCGTATTTTGTTCTTCTGCAGGCTCCGGCCTGATATTATTGACCGGGCGTTTACTTTTCAACAGCAAATTTCCTTCTTCATCGTAATGGTAAAACCAGTTTTTATCCCGCATCAGCTTTCCACCTTTGTCATAGATCCGATCGGTCCGTTTGACACTTTCATACAGGCAGCCGGTTTCATCCGGATTTTTATACTGTACTTCCCCGTTGGAGTATTCTGCTGCCACCAGGCTTCCGAAAGCATCATAATCAAACCTTGTCCTTCCGCCAATCACTCTGTCCAGAACATGTAACAAACGGCTTCCAGCACCCCAGTCATAATCTTTATGAAAAGTGGTATTTGTTGTATTGATTGTTACTTTTTGGCTTATAGGCGTTCCGATATGGTCAAATTCAAAGGTGCTTTCTACTCCGCCTATCATTTCACGGGAATGCATCTGTCCATTGCGGCTGATATCAAGATTCATCTTCCAGGGTACATGAACTTCCTGAGTTGCAGCGGTTACCTTTTTAAGCAGGCCAAGATCATTGTAAGAATAATCGATCTCTGCTCCCAGGCTGCTCTTTAGACCCATCAAATTCCCCTGACTGTCATATTCATATTGAATGGAGTGTTCTCCTTGTTTCTCACTGGTAATCTGTCCTAATTTATTTCTCTGAAAGGCCACACTGCTGCTCTCATTATCTGCCCTTACCAATAATCCTGAAGTGTCATACTGATAAGCCTCCCAGGTTCCGTCAGGGTAATGTGCCTGTGTCAATCGGCCGGCCAGATCATATTCATAAAATATATTTTTTCCGTGAGGAGTCCGGCTTTGGCTCACCAGGCCGTCTTTATCTCTGATGAAAAACTTTTTCTGCCCATCAAAACCTGTTTCTCCAGTGATTTCGTTATTATAATTTCTTTCAAACTGATAGATTTCTCCTTTTTCATTCGTAATGCTCATTAAGTTTTCATAAGCGTCATATCCGAAGACTAAGGTTTCCTCTTTTTTATAGGTCAGCGCATTCCGGCGAACCTGACGTTTCAGACTTCCCATCGGGGTATAGCTCATAAGCCATTCCGCCCGCCCATCCGTAGCGTATACAGGAAGATCATAAGCATCATAACGAAGTTTTAATGGCAATTGTCCCTGTTCGTTCACTTCAATCACCCTTCCCATCCTATCCCGGTTCCAGAGGGTTCTGTTTAAAGGTTTTGGACTGAAGACCAGCAGTCTTCCGTACTCATCATATTTCCAGTACTGCTCAGCCCCGGCACTATTGGTCAGGCAGATAAGCTGGCCTCTTTGATTGTACTCGTAATGTGTGACAATATTCTGTCTTACGCTGCTTTCAGGAACTTTTTCCCCGTAAGCATATTCATAGTGTATGCTTTCTTCTGCAGGATCAGTATAGCTGATCAGTCTTCCGTCTTCATCATAGTTCCATGTTTCCGAGGCACCGGAAGGAGAGAAACGGGCGGTTACCTGTCCGAATTCATTATACTGATAATGGTATTCTTCTCCATCCGGACTGTGAAAGATCTTAATATTTCCCATTTCATCATAAGTATACCCCTGAACTCTTCCTTCTGGGGTTCCAATCATCTTCAGTTCGTTGTGAACTGTATAATCGTACCAGGTTTCACCTCCTTCCCCATCTACTTTTTTATAGATCAGAAAATTTTCATCGTAGTGGTATTGTTCTGTTTTATTGCCTTGTTTCGGATAGATCACTTCTGTAAGGCCTTCGTCGTCGTCATAACGGAGCCTTCCTTCCATGAATCCGTCCATTCCCCTGGTATGAACTACTCTTCCTTTTTTATCATACTCCCAGGTGTATTTCATTTCATTCCGGTTGGTTCTTCTGATGACACGATTTTCACCATCATATTCGAAAAGAATAGCTTTTTTATGGATGTCCCAGATATGGGTAAGATTCCCTCGTTCATCATAATTATAGCGAACCTGCAGATCTCTCTGATCTTTGTAACAGTAATATACTTCCGTTACTTTTTTAAGTTCGGGATGGATTTCTGTTTCTATACTGAATCCGCTTTTGACATCTTTAATGCTTTTTAAAACAATATTGTGATCCTGGTAGTCATACTCCCTGATAGTTCCGTCACCATATTCAACATGGATCACTTTATAAATTGGTCCTTCTGCAGGATGAAGGAAACGTTTGTAAGTATAAATATCCGTTCCTTTACGGATCATCCAGATACTGTTATTGGGCCTGTACTGCCATATTTTCTGGTCTCTGAAGTAGGTCATTTCCTCTCCTATCTCAGGAGCCGGAATCAGCATGGCCATATTTTCGTCAGGATGCATCCAGCCTGCCAGTTGGTTGTTTTCGTCAGGCAGGATGAACAGGTCATGATTATTAAAAACACCGTTTCCTAGCGGTCCGAAATCATATGGCCTGTCACTGTGCCACATATTCCTCCAGGTCAACGGAGTGCTTCCCTGAATTTCAAAATCATCCCATTCAAAAACCATTGCTCCTGTAGCAAAATTAACGGGTTCAAATCCCCATTTGCATAATTTTTTGGATAAAGCCTGAGATACTTTAAGCTTACTTAAAGGACCTTTTTTAAGAACACTGTTATTTAATTTGGTTAAGCCAATTGAGCCTAATTTCCCCAAACCTTTTGTTAGTCCTTTCATCAAGGCCATACCGGCAAGACGCATCAGCATTTCGCCAGGGGTATAGACATGCGGAACAAAAGCACCGCCTACCAATACGGGACCACCCGTATTGATCTGGATATACATGCTGGAAAAGTTATTATAAAATGCAAAATAGGCAAGCGGGTTTTTCTTCGGTTTATCCGGCATTGCAGGCAGCATGGTCATTCCGAAAGGCAGTCCCATACAGGTCAGAACCTGTTGCGGCTGGTTTCCGCTCATTTTACTTCCCTGTGCCAATACTGTCTGTGAACCGTAATATACTTCTCCCTCATGGGGAGCTTCCTGAAGGAAGGGGATCAGATAAACAGGAATCAGGGAAGTCACATGCCGGAAAGGAATCACTACCCCCATAACACTCGTTGTTGTCGTAGCTTTATGCCTGCCGTGAACAAAAATGGATCCTCCCATCGGGATACTTTCAGGAAGTGAAGGAAAAACATTTCTCACAAATTGCGGAACCGGAATGGGAATCGTAATATAATCCATCACATCAAAGACAATTCCGATAAACGGATGCGGTAACGGCAATGGAATCAGCATAAATGAAGGTGGCGGCGGGATCAGTGTCCAGTGAATATCGATCGCCAGTACAATATCAAAATGCTTACTGGTATGCTGAACGGCAGTGGAAGTAAGCTTTGGCGCATTAACCTTGATCAGCTTTACCTTACTCTCGGGTGCTGCTTTTTCTGCGGTGACAGATCCCCCACCACTTCCTCCTCCGCTGCCGCTATCCTGTGATGGTCCGCTGTCTCCTCCGGCAATAGATTTAGCCATAGAAACCGGATTCAGGGAATCGAAATTATTTTTCATTCCGTTCTTCCATCCCTGTGTGGTCTTGTCCCAGCTTACTGAAGTAACGTCTGTATTAACTTTCAGAGAACGGTCCGGGTTCATATCCGGCTTTGCGACCTTTATTGTTTTGATCTGCTTTTTATTCTGATCTGCCATGATACTTTTTATTTGAGATTACCAGATTTTGGCCTTTCTACATTCACTTTCCAGTCATCACCAAAATAATTTTGCATTTCGCTTTCCAGCGCTGTTTTCTTATCTTTATCTCCTTCATATTTGAGAGCAAGCAATGAAGCTACAAACCGTATGCTGCTCTGCTCTCTGGCTGAAGGTTCCATCAGTCTCGCTATTTCAAGGCATTTCTCAAAATACCTTATCATTTTATCTTTTGTCAGAACAGAATCATTCAATGTTCCGATAATCCTGTAACATTCAATTGCCATAGCATATTCACCAATGGTTTGTGCTATCTCCGCTGCTTTTTCAAATGCTTTTTCAGCTTTAGTTTTTTTAGAATTACCCAATAAATGACTTCCGTAGTTCATATACATCTGAACTTCCAACGGTGAATCGGGCTCCACTTCTGCAAATATGATCCGGTAAGTATCTTCCGCCCTATCTTTTTTCCTGTCGGCAACGTAAGCCTGAGTAAGCATAAAGTATGCAGAGATCTCCCCCTGTTTATTTTTTTGTTCTTTGGCCAGCTTTACAGCGGTTTTTAATGCATGTTCCGATTCCCTGAATCTTCCTTTACTTAAATGATTGCTTGCGATAAGGATCTGCTGCTGAAAATCCGTATCCACACTGTTTTTCTTTCGGTTGGTATGTGCTGCGGTATTCTGCATCAGCTGATGAATATCCACTTCCACTCTGAAGCTATAGGCCAAAGGGTTATGAGGTAAGGTTTTATAGGTGTGATGTTCTGCCCATACCAGTTTTATATCCTGATTTCCTGAGGTTTGACAGATCCTGCACCATTCTTTCACCCATAAAGAGAGTTCTTCAATATCACTGATCCTTACCGGAGCGATATAGAGGTAAATTCTGGAATCCTGAATATTGGGGAAGTTTTTCTTTAATTCCAGTAAGGGATAAAATGCTTTATAAGCATCAGTTTTAAACCTTTGATCCGGAGCACTGAGTTCCCATTGCGGCATTTTCCCCTCACTTTTTTCCAATATTTCATAATATTCCTTCCATTCATCCCATAAGGTTTGGCCAAAAGAATTCATCCCGTTAAATTCCTGATAGTGAAGCAAAAAAATATCGTCACTTTCTTCATCTTCAGACAGCCTTGATTTTATAAATCCATCAAAAAGATCGGTTTCATGTTTTTCGCCTAAACAGATCAGCATTGGCTTTTCCCCGTTCTTTGAAACAACTTTCTGCCATTGTCTTTTTAGTTTTACCAACTCCAGATCTACAGGATTCATCAGCTTTAATTCAGTTTTACGGTTCCACTTACGATATTGGTTTCACTTCCGCCACCTACATTGATCTTTCCTCCACTGCTGAGATTCGCTTCTGTATCTCCTCTCATGGAAAGTGTGGTGGTACCCACATCTAAAGTATCAGATTTAATTCCGACTCCTGAGGTAGGGTCTCCGTTTTCGGGGCCTACTCCAATTCCTACACTTGTGGTCCCTCCAACTCCGATATTTTCGCCCTGCACCATGATTTCTTTTCCTTTGATCTGAATATTTCCTTCTTTATCCATAAAAATGGAACTGCTTCCACATGTCAGTGTAATGGTTATTTTACTATCAATACTTATATTTCCGGCTCCATCCAGAAAAACTGAATTCTGATCTTTATCTCTTACGGTAATTCCGCCTCCATCATCCAGACTCACGGTATGTCCGCTTTTACTGCTTAGGCTTTTAATATTATTTCCGCTTCCGCCGCCGCCTCCAACTCCTCCATGAAACATTCCTCCCATTACAAACGGACGGTCAGGGTGCTGATGGGCAAAATTGACAACCACCTGGTCGCCTACTTCCGGGATAGCCATAAATCCTCGGTTTTTACTCACTTTCTCGCTTCCTCCTCCATCAGGAGTCATCACCCGGATGTATTCTGTAGTGGTAGATCCGTTCTGCCAGTCAAACTGCACCTGTACACGTCCCTGATTCATAGGATCTGTATTGGAAATCACTTTGGCAAACTGGGAATCTGCTTTCGGGGTATGAAATTCCGGACGTGGAATAAATCCTGTATCGGAAGCAATGGCTTCAAATGTTCCGGTATAATATCCTCTCGCATCCACCTCATGATACATATCTGTGATCATCAGCTTTGTAAAGTAGGTTGTTTCATTACTTTCTGTTTTCCTCATTTCAATATCTGCGATACAGCCAGGATAGAGGAAAGGAACTGTCGTTGTTCCTGAAATCACAAAAACTTCCGACGCCTTGCTTCCGGCTGTTCCTTTCTGGGAAGTCTCCACATCCATAAAGGACACTGCTTTGATCGGAGCCACCCTTAAAGACGGGGTAACAAAAGTTTTCTCTGAAATCTCATATGCCCGTTTGGCGATATCTGAAGTATGGTTGATCTTCGAATTTCCGGCAGTTAATTTTTCATTCTTACTGCTGTTATAGCCATAGAATGTAGGATTCACATGCTGGGCTTTCATTCTGATCTTTACATCACTTACACTGCTTCCATAAGTAAGCTTCACAGGCTTTTCCTGTGGCGGAAGCTTTCCGAAATGAAGGACTTCACCATCGTAGTAGAACTGCTCTCCATAGGCTTCTGCAATTCTTGCCAGATAGTTGTAATGGGTTTCTTCGTATTGGGAGCTGTATGAAACATTTCCATGCGCTGCATCTACTCTGAAGTCAAATGTATTTTGCCCTAATCCTTCCTTGATCACCTGATCTGCAATGCTGTTCAGGCTGATTTCCTGTGCTCCGCCAAAGCTTTGGATATGAGGGGCTGCATCTAATAGAACAGTAGGGCTTGATCCTGTAAGCACAATATTTCCCAGGCTTCCTTTTTCCTGGCTGAAGCCTACTTCGGTAATGACTCCCACAAAGTTTCTTTCAGGACCGTCTTCCACATCTTTATACCTGAAGATCACGGTAATCCGCTTTCCGAGGAAATTCTGAGATCCTTCAAGATTATGGTTTTCGGAGCTTCCTAAGGTATCGTGAGCCAGCATCAGATCAAATTCATGATGCTTTACGGCGCTTTGTTTTAATTTGAAATGCTTGAAATGTTTAATGACCTTTCCGTCAATCACAATTTCAAGTTTTACAACCCGGTTGATCCCTAAAACTTCGTTTCCGGGAATGGTATTGGCGTTATATATCCCTGATGTCGGCTGCTTTGACCAGACTTTATCTTCCACCAAAGTTGGAGAATTCGGCTGTTTCACCTGGTTCATAAACATTTGTGAACCATTCTGGACCATTCCCATATAGGGTTGTGCCTGGGCCATTTTCTCCGTTGCCTTCTTCATTTTTTCACCAGATCTCTCCTGAATTTCCTGGGTTGTTTTAGTGACCGCCTGGTTCTTTACGGTTTCCCTGACATTATCTACAGGGGAGATTCCGTTCTGAAAACCGGATATTTTAGTTGACTTATCATCCTGAAACATAATTTTATTATTTTGATTGATTGGATGTCGTATTCTTAATGCTAAAATTTATCTGAGACTAATGATCAGATGCCTTTTTTTCTATTCCATTGCATTCAATGAAATAACAATTTCAAAAACAGGTTAGAATATTTGTAAAAAGGGATAACAGAACAGCATATTCCGGTGAAGTCGGCTGTTCTGTATCAATACTGTTTTACGGATGATAAGCTACATCGCCACTGCCGGCCATAGACCGTCATATTCAGAGTTTCCGTAGTTGATCTTTTCTGCGCTCACAATAAAGCTGATCAGCATACTATTGCTGTCTATCGCATCAAAGTCAACTTCATGCTGGATCACATATCCGTTTTCCCAGTTCAGAGTAATCAATGTTCCTTCTTCATGGGATTTGTTGAATGTGATCTCCCCGCTTGTCGGCTTGTATTTTCCGTTCAGCAGGCTTTCCAAGATATCAGACTTCTCAGTAGCTTCTACTGTAAGTTTGATGAGCGCGTTGGAAGGATCAGACGCTACACGTCCGGATACATCAGTAGATCTGGATACACTGTAGTTGAGTCTTAGTAGCTTTTGTCCTTCGCCTCCGTTGAATTTTAAAATTCCTCTTGAATTTCTTTCAGCCATGATTAGTAAATTTTAATGGTTAATAATATATTGTAATTGTGTGATTGTATAACAAAGATAAAACGGTTATTTATATTCAAAAAATTTTAAGACCTCAATTTGAAAATTTGTAGTAGTTCTACGACTTTTGTATAATAATTCTAAAATGATTGATTTAAAAAAAACAAACAACAAGCTATATATCAGCTAAGTATTTAACTATTTTAAAGATAATAAAAACAAAAAATTGCACACTATGCAGAGAAATAATCAAATAGGGCACGCTCTTTAAAAACGACTAACAGTCATCAGAAATAAATAAAGGGTTTCACCGACAAGCAGCAAAACCCTTAACTTATTATTATTTAGCCTGAGTACGGCATGAGGCATTTTATTTTAAATTGGATAGGAAAAGATGAAGCTCAATTGATCCATATTTTAAAACGTACTTCATCGAGCTTTACAATAATTGCAGAAATTATTCCTGCAATATTAGCCTCCAGCTTCCAGCTCCGAACTCCTTTAACCTTTATTTTTTATCTCAAACTCAGGTTATTTAAATTCAGACCAGCATTCCTTACTTTTTACTGTTTCGAAGCTCTGAAACTTTTTTCAAATAAGGATCGGCCTGGTCCAAAAATTCCTGATCGGTCTGATGCACTTCAATATGGGGAATAATCCCCTGCCCTTTTTTCTGATCCGAAAGATTCTGAGCATCCTGAATCACATGAACAATAGAAAAGCCGGTCTGAATCCCGGTATTCGGGAGTTCATAAACTAGCGGAAGATGTCCGTTGTGTTCATAGTATCCTCCGACAGTTTCTTTTCCAATGACAATCGCATTGGTATAAGACTTAATCAAAGAGGCCAAATGCGAAGCGGCTGAAGCGACACGCTGGTCTACCAACAGATAAAGCTGGCCTTTAAATGTTTTTTCATTCGGTAAAATCGAAGGGTTCTTGTCATCTGCCCAATAGTATTTTCCCTGAACCGCTTTGGGATATAGTGATTTCAGGTAAGCATTCAGACCATGTTTATCTGTTACTCCATTGGATAGGAAAAGAGGGGTGATCACCAGCTTTTCTTCCATGGGAACCTCATTGAATTTCGTATAGGCGTAATGGCTGTCACGGAAAGGTCTTTGGGTAAGATAAGTAAAAACTTTTTCATAAAGGGCCCCCGTACCTCCCGTATTTCCTCTCAAATCGACGATCAGATTTTCAATTTTCTCTTTTTCAAGAGTATCAATCATCTGATCGAGAAATGCACTGAACTTCTTGTAGGCAGGATCTTCTTTACCCACAGCAAAGTCGAAACCTCTTAAGGATAAGCGGTATATTCCCTCTCCTTCTTTAGTGAAGCTATATTTCTCTGACAGCAGTTTTTTATCAAAGGCAAGTGAGTGGCGGGACTCCTGAAGTTTTTTAAAGCTTTCCAAAGATATTCCTGGCAGAGAAACTTCATTGACCTTTCCGTTCCACCTGTAGCTGATCACATAATTTTTATGCGTTCCGAATTCTATATAAAATTTGTCAAGCATTCCCCTTTCAAAGCCTGTAGTTTCTTTATAAGGCATTGAAAATCCATCAGAAAAATAGTACCGGGCCAAACGGCTGATCATCTCTTTGGCAGGAATTCCGTTGACAGAGAGAATCTCAGCACCAACAGGTAAAGCTGTATCTTTTGAGTCCTGTAACAAACGTCCATCAATATTTTTTAAGGTAACCGGCAGATACTCTTCTTTCTGGGTCAGGTAATAGGATGCATGGTTAGGAAGATCCGTATAATTATGACAGCTGCCCTCAAATCCTGTAAGCTTAGCGATCACTTTATAAAAATCAAAGACCGTTTTACAGTTTTTTGCTTCTGTTTCCGCCTGCTGATAAATGCTGTCGATCTGGTTTTTGCTTCTGTATACATACAATCCGGAATTTACTTCCTCCCTGATAGAACGAAAGACATGAAGATCTTCTACAAATTGATCGGGGCTGAGCTGGCCTTTCAGGACATCAACGTTTTTAGATTCGCTGATAGAAACTCTGGCTGTTTTGCTCTTCTCCAGGTAAGATTTAGTCCAGATCTTAAGCTCATATTTCCGGCCTTTTTCCGGCCTGTAATATAGCCTTTCCACACTTTTTATTCCTCTGGAGTCATCCTGTTCTTTTATTTTTTTACCATCCATAAAAAGAGATACGGCGACATTAGCATCAGTGGACTGTACCGATATCCAGGCAGGCTTATCAGACCGGAGAGAATATTTCAGCGTATCTCCAGGTTTCAGTTCAGTACCTGCTTGGGCATATACAGAGTTTACCAGCAGTAATAAAGGAATGATAAGAGGTTTGGTCATTGTTATTTTTTTAGCGGCTAATATACAAATTAACCCACCTTATTTTTCATAATAGCTGATGAATGATTTTACAGATCTTATTTCCATTTTCCCGGAGCTCAATCAGATTATTATATTGTTTCTGTATTGTGAATATAAGAAATGTTATGGCAGAAGATCCAATTTTTAATATAAATGATTCCAATCATTTAAAAAATTCACCATCAGGTGACAAAAAATTTGGGAACTTATTCAATAACTGATATCTTAGTTAAAAAATAATAATGATGATGATAATGAAACCCTGGATTTCTCTGCTTATCGTCCTGATAAGTTTCGAAAACATGACCGCCCAGTCAGCAAAAATCAATACTGAAAAGCTGCTTGAATATTATGAAACACAACGCTATGCTGATGCCGCCTTATACCTGCAGAGTATATACACTGATGATACTCAGGATATCAAGGCACTTGGCCAGATCGCTTATTGTAATATGATGGCAGGCAAACTGCCTGAAGCAGAAAAAAGCTACCTGAAAGTCAATGCTATACAACCTGATAACTTACCGACCTTATTCAGCCTGGTCAACATCAACTCCAGACGTGGCAATGCTGCCAAAGCGAAATCATACCTTCAGCAGATCATTAAGCTGGACAGCATGAACTTTAGCGCTTACAAGCAAATAGCTGCTTACGAAGATTCTTCCGAAGCTAAACTAAACTATCTTAAAAAAGCCAATACGCTCAATGCCACCGATCCTGATGTAGCCTATGACCTTTCTATGGTCTATCGTGACCTGAAGCAATATCAACAGGCCTATGATGTATTAAAAAAGGCGATTGCAGCTGATACGGAGAACTTTAGCCTGCAACAGGCACAATTGCCTTTATCCAATCAACTCGGAAAATATCAGGAAGTTATAGAAACGGGTGAAAAGCTGCTGAAGATCAATACTGATCCTAATATCATCAATGATTTAGGTCAGGCCTATTTCTATGTAAAAGATTATCATAAGTGCATTACCATGTATAAAACTCTGGAAGAACTTGGTGTACAGAATGAAGGAACTTTATATTATATGGCCTTGAGCTACCGGGCATTAAAGGATTATAATAATGCAGCCGTCTATGCTCAAAAGACCATCGATGAAGCGATCTCAGACCATACAACATTATATTATGCGGCATTGGCAGGTATTTATGAAGATAAAAACCAGTATAACGAAGCATTAGAGTCTTATAAAAGAGGATTAACTTTTGGTCAGAGCAATATCATCTATTACCGGTTAGGTCTTCTTTATGACCTCAATCTGAAACAGCCTAAAAATGCGGTGAGCTATTATCAGCTCTATCTTAAAAATAAGCCTGATCAGGAAAAAGAAAAAGAACAGATCGCTTATGCTAAAAGCAGGATTACAGCTTTGACAGGAACAAAATAGAACCGCTATTGAACTGCCCTCAAACCGGAAATTCACTTCCGATACATTGACTCCATTTCCAGCTCATCAAAATCCTTGATTTCTGAAAGCTTAAACAGTTTGTCTATTTTAATATGGGTCCATGTTTTTTCAAAAACTTCTTCTCCACTGTCTGCGTCTTTGTTGGTATTTTCCTGCGTAAGCATCTTTTTAGTGGAGAAATTGATACTGGTTGTGTTGTTGACGACGGGTCCGCTGTTTGAACTGCTTTCATAGCCAATCAGCTCAAAATCAGAATTCTGATATCTGAAAATATATTTCCAGTAGCCATATCTTCCATGGGCATAATGAATATTGAGGTTTCCTTTTTCTTCATAAGCCATCAGTTCGGGAGCATAATAGACACCATCTTCTTCATTTTCTGATGAAAAACAACTGTCATTTTCTGATGCCAGCTTATATCCTTTATCTGTTTTGAAAAGTACAATAATTCCACGGCGGTTGCGGTCCAGCTTGCCACGGGTCTCATCGGTAATGATGTTTTTTTCATCAATTTTCTTGATAATGAGTATACAGTCTTTTACTCCGTCTTTATTCAGATCTCCATAGGATTTTTCAAAAAGATAATAACCTTCGGGAACGAAATCAGTGATCTCTTTTTTGGTTTCAGCAACCGGATTATCCTGTACGATGGTATCAACAGTAACCTTTCTATCTGTTTTATTTCCTGTTACTGTTTCTTTTTTATCCGATTTTGAACAGCTGAAGATCAAAATCAATGAAAGGGCGGACAGCCAGTTCAATCCTGTGAAATAAGAATGTTTGTTATTCATATTTTTTGTGATGATAGCCAAATTTACACTTTTCGGGAATTCAGTCTCATATTTTTCATTAAAATATCCGGTATCATTTCATTTAAGTTGAATCTGGAAAGATCATCTTTCTGATAATTGGCTCTATGTCTTATTGTATATTGATGATTTTAAAGTTCTGTTTCTAAAGGTTTCCGGCAGCTTAAAACCTTATAAACGATCTTAATTTTACATGGAATACTCTATAGAAAAAGGCTAATAAAAAAAATTTTGTGACGATAGTCACAGAAAGAAGAGCCTCTGATCCACTAATTTTGTCTTACACAAAAACAATATTTATGAGCAATACAGCCAACAATGTCGCAGAGGAGTTTATTCAGTATTTAAATGAAGAAAATTTTGATAAGGCAGAAAGCTGCCTCGACCCTGAATTTAAGTTTACAGGAGTGCTGGGCAGCAGGGAAAATGCTTCAGTCTATATCAATGATATGAAGCAGATGAAGTTTAAATATCAGATCCTTCAGACCTTTACTGCAGGTGAAAATGTCTGTTTCTGGTATCATATCGATATGGGTAAAAAAAGCGTTCCGGCCTCCGGATGGTATGAGGTGATCGATGGAAAGATCCGTTCTTTAAGGGTGCTATTTGATCCAAGACCTTTACTAGGATAAACAGTAATTTAAAAAAAGAAAATATAAGTCTGAGAAAATCTGAGAAATCTGTGGGGAATATTAACCTTGAACTTTAAATTTTAGCTCCTTTACAGCCACCCCACTTTTTTTCTCCAGACATTATAACTGCTATCCATCGCCTCTATTTCCGGTATGCTATCAGAGTCGGATATCCGGCTTATTTCTTCTGCTGATAATGGAAGCAGGTTTACTTTTGTCCGCTCTTCATTCAGGTGCTTTTTATCTTGTACCGGATAAGGGATGCCTTCAGCAGTCAACTGTGTTCCGTATTTTTGCGGCCTGCTCTGAAAAACCTGAATCCGGTCGTATAAATACGCTTTATTTTTAGGATCAATATCATGAAGGCTCTCTTCCATCATTTTATAGCATTGTTTCATGAAACCGGGTTCACCAATAGAATGCTGGATAATCAGCCAGGCTGCATCACTTGCCTGCTTTCCTACTTTTGAGATGGTTGGGAATCCTATTTCTGCTATTATTTCACGCAACCGTTTCGCATTGTCTTTATGTACCTTCTCCATTTCGGGATGATATCCGTGTGACAACTTTCCAGCAGCCAGCAATTCTTCTCTTACAGCCCAATCCTCATCTGACAGTTTTATTAATTCTCTAGCTAATCTGTCATTCATCTCCTATAGTTTTTTCATCAGTATTAAATAAATAATGTAAGTATAACTCAGCATCAAACGGGGTTTCTAATTATACAATTTATACAATGAAATTATTGATTATTTCCGATGATGCTTTTGTAAGTATTGATCCTGTCTTCTTCGCGGTACATATTGCATAGAATCAATAGGTCATCAGTGTTATATTTTTCTGCCATCTGCTTTGGTCTTCCGGAGATCGTATCAGGAGTCTCTGCGATTATCCTGTCTAAGATCGTAAAAAATTCTTTTTCATTCTGGCTTCCTAAAATCTTCTGTTCTACAATTTCAGGAGGAAACAGGACATCAGGGCTCATCAATTGTCTGGACTGCAAAAACTGATAGGCCATCCCGTAAGCATTTCGTCTGGCTTGTTGACGATCAGCAGCAACAGATACGGCAACGGCAATCTGTAATGCAGGTTGAGAAGCGTATTGTGTATTGTCAAATGTATTGAGGTAATATCCTGTATTTTCTGCTCCATTATCACTGTTCATAAAGGCTGCAAAAGAATATCCTATCCCATGCTTTGCCGCTTCGTTTGCTGATGTCATTCCTGATCCCAGCCAAAAGATCTCCGGTAGATGCTGTACATTTTTGGGCTGTGCAATAAGTCCTTCATAACCCCCTCTTTCCTCTTTTACGAATTGGAGGATCTCTTCCAGCTTGGTTTCCTGATTGGATAAAACGGTCAGCTTATGACTGTTCAGCGCCATTACAGCATCTTTCAATCCACCTGGAGCCTTTCCTAAGCCGAGGATAAACCTGCCGGGATAGATCGTCCCCAGCATTTTGGCCCATTCTGCAATTTTATAAGCAGAATAGTTTCTCATCATAATTCCGGCAGTCCCTACTTTGATCCGTTTTGTTCTGCTGAGAACAATCGCAGCCAGGAGCTCAGGACTAGAGCTTCCATATGCTTCTACCCCATGATGTTCGGAGTACATAAGACTATGAAATCCTGTTTCTTCCGCCCATAAGGCAAGACTGATACTGTTATTCAATGCTTCTGCGGCATTGCTCCCCATGGCAATGGGTGTCTGATCAAGTATACCTAATTTCAGCTTCATCGTATTAAGGAATTTTATTCAGGAATTGTGAAGTTATGAAAAAAGAGCACCGGTTTATATCCTAAACCTAAATTTCTAATCTGCCTTCTTTTCTTCTCCCGGCGGAAAAACAATTCCTTCGTCTTTTATCAGATCATAGCCGAACTTCATAATGGTTTCAATAACCGGGATCGCTTTTTCCTTTTTTTTTGCGTGTATGATCTAAGAGGTTTACAGCACGTAAAGTCTCTGATAGTATTCCATTTATTTTAAACATCATAAAAAATGCCCCTAAAAAGTATCTAACTTTTTAGGGGTACTCTATTTCCGGAAGGATTTTTTATGGATTATCTTACACAAAGAATGTCCGCACAGCCACCGCCGCCGCCATTTCCATTTTTGTAGTAGCATACCGTTGTTCCTGCAGGGCAGCCGCAAGCCTCACATTCACTGCCTGCCGGTGGACGTCCTCCTGTAATCGTTTTTAAATTTTCTCTTGAGATTTTCATTAAATTTTTCATAATAAATACGTTATAATTTGTAGTTGTAATTTAATAAAAACTATGGAAATACCTATTTATTAATCCTATTTTTTTAAATGGTTAAAATTTAAGTGCATTCAACTCACTGAAATCTCCTTTCCGGTATATTTTTTCAGTCTTTCCATTTTGCAACAATCGAAGATTTCCACCCTCCTAAGGAATGACAAATCAAAAATAAAAATCTTTCCACCGGTGCGGACGTTCCTCCCGTACCAATTGATAACATAATTATAAGTTGACATCCAATTGCTCTGAAAAAGCGAAATTTTCAATATGGCAATAACAAATAAGGCATTGAAATAATTAGATCCCTATCAAAGAATGAATCAATCTGCTACCAATGTCTGAGCTCTTTTCAGGTTATCCGTAGCCTGTAAGATTTTATTCTTCAGGATGGTATTATAATCCGGATTTTGCAAAAGAAACTGATTCACCACTTCAAGGGCTTTCGGATCCTTATAATTGCCAAACGTGGAACGAAGCCAATTGTCCGGGAAAAAGATATCTCCTGTTCTTTGGATCTCCTGCAACAGGTCTAAAGTTTTCGGAAGATAATGAATGGACGTCTTTTGTCTCAATGGATGATGTAAATAAGACAATGCAGCTCCAACAGCCGACTCATTGGTTCTGTTCTGCTTTTGAATAAGACCGTTAAAAAAGTCATCACGAACTTTTTGATCCGAAGCAGCCGCTTTCATAATGATCTTAAAACGGTTTGCACGGTCCGGATTCTTAATTCTGGTTAACTGTTCCTGTAATAATTCGTTATTGTCTTTATTTCGCAGTGATAAGGAAAGAGCAAGACCGGTGAAATCATCATCATTCAGGGAAACATCCTGAGGCGGAGTCTGGAATTTCCATATTTTATACAGGTTATCGTATGCCTGCTGAGTTTGAAAAATTCCCTGATAGCAATCGAACAAAATCTTTTTATTATTTTTTGCCGTTTGTGTCTGTAATGCTTTCCATATTATATTTTCTAAATTTTCAGTTTCTTTTATCCTTTTATTTTCAGGTAAAAATTCCCAATACATCGTATAAATATAGTCGGTGATAAGACGAATATTGAGTTCCGCCGTTTCTTTTGGAAGCTGTCCGGCCAGGAAATGCAATAAATCCTGTGGAGTAATTCCCGAACCGTTCAGCATATTTTCATATAACGAAATATAGGCGCTGGCACGGTGTATGGGCTCTTTTATTGATGAGAAACCAGCCATTACAGTCTTATCAATGCTGAATACGCCATATCCTATGCCTGATGAATTCTGCAGGATAAAAAGAGGCTTCTTTTTTCCCTTTAACTCAGATATTTCCTGCTGTATTCCTGAAAGTCTTACATTAACTTTTTCAACTTTATCAGGATAAAATAAGCTTATTTCAAATTCCTGCGGCCAGATCTTTTGTTCTTTTCCATATTCGGGATGCTGGGAAATCGTAAAAGCTTCGATCTTGCCATCTTTATATCTCACATTGTAATCAATGATAGGTCTTCCGGGATCATTGACCCATACTTTATTCCAGCTTTGCAGGTCTTCCCTGGTGTTTCTGTCCAGAATTTCAATAAGATCCGGCCAGGTTGCATTGCTGTAAGCATATTGTTTAAGATACTCGCCAATTCCCTTCCGGAAGTTCTCTTCTCCGGTCAGCAACTCCAGCTGGCGCATCATAATAGGTGCCTTGTTGTAAATGATCGGTCCGTACATCATTCCTGCATTTTTCAGATTATCCAGAACCTGCCTGATCGGATTGGCTCCCAATGTACGGTCTACAGAATAAGCCGCCGGAAAATGAGTCGTTAAAAATTTCAGATCATAGACCTTTTTATCAGAAGCGGCTCCCGTACTTTTGTCCGCCATAAAATTGGCAAAAACCTCTTTCATCCACACATCATTGAACCAATCCATCGTCACCATATCTCCAAACCAGAGATGGGCGACTTCGTGGGCAATAAGGTTGGAACGGTTGTTCAGCTGATTCTGAGTAGCATTTTTATCTAAGAATAAAGTAGAGTTTTGAAATAAGATTGCTCCGGGATGCTCCATTCCTCCAAACTGAAAATCAGGAACAGCAACCATTCCATGCTTTTGGAAAGGATGTGGAATATCCGTCCATTTTTCAAAATAGTCCAACGAATTCCGGTACAGGGTGAAAATAGAATCCATACTGTTCTTTATTTTCACAGAATCGGTTTCACGGTATAAAATTTTGGAATCCTGAAGGCCAATCTTTTCTGTAAAGGCTTTAAAGTCCCCGGCAGCAAAAGAAAACAGATAGGTAGGAATCAGGTCTGAGGTTTCAAAATAAAGAGTTTTGTTTCCTTGCTGTACGGTTGTTTCTTTAAGTTTGCCATTCGCTATAGCGTTCCATTTTTCCGGGAGCGTTAAAGTCAGGGAATAATTCGCTTTAAGGTTGGGCTGGTCAAAACATGGAAACATGGTTCGGGCCCGATCCGGCACAAATAAGGTGTACAGATAGCCCTCCCTTCTATTCAGGGCTGAATCACCGGCAAGAAAGCTAAATCTGATCTGATTAGATCCTGATTTCAGGTATTTTGCATCAATGATAATATGTTCATTTTCCAGAACCGGCTTTATAGCCTGTCCGTTGACAGAAACAGAGGTCAGGGATGCAGCTTCTTCTTTGAAATCTATTGACAGTGGGACTTCATTTTGTTTTTTATAGTGGAAAGACAGAATCTCTGTTCCGGTAATTCTTTCTGATCTACTTTCAGGAATCTTAAGACTGAGTTCATATTTAATATCACTTAATGTGCTTTTTCTCAACTGAGCCAATTCATATGAGACCCCGGATTCTGATTTGGGCTGGGATTTTATTTGAGCAAAATATCCGTTACTTAAAACGACGAAAGATAATGCGAGTAAACCTTTTTTCATAGATCAAATATAAGAATAGAATCGGAATTGTGATCCAGGGTAGGAAAAACCGGCTTTTCATCCCTCCTTTTATCAGAAGGGTCTATTTATTACAATTTTTTTTCATTTATTTATATTAATTCCAAATAAATCAGATTCTTTCCATTCATTCTCATAAATATTTAATATTTTAGCCTTATAATTGAAACGAATGGGAATAGTCCTTAAACCTATTGATATTGTAGATGATATTTCACAAGAAGATTTTCGTGAAAAATATCTAAAGCCATGCAAGCCAGTGGTAATCAAAAATATGGCAAGAAAATGGCCTGCCTATCAAAAATGGACAATGGAGTACATGAAAGAAGTTGTGGGAGATGTAATAGTGCCCTTATATGACAGCTCCAAAGCTGATCCTGCCGCTCCTATCAATACCCCGACTACCCAAATGCCATTCAGTGAGTATGTAGACCTTATCCAACGGGAACCTACAGACCTCAGGATCTTTTTTTTCGATCCTATTAAATTTGCCCCTAAACTGCTGGATGATTACATTCCGCCCAAAAACCTGATGGGGGGCTTCCTGGATAAATACCCGAGTATGTTCTTCGGAGGTAAGGGTTCGGTAACCTTCCTGCATTATGATATCGATATGCCTCATATCTTCCATACCCATTTTAACGGCAGAAAGCATGTTCTCCTTTTCGAATACAAATGGAAAACCCGTTTATACAAATTACCTTATGCAACCTATGCCCTGGAAGACTACGACATCGCCAATCCGGACTTTGAAAAATTCCCGGCTCTGAATGGAATTGAAGGGATAGAATGCTTTTTGGAACACGGAGATACTTTGTTTATGCCGACCGGCTGGTGGCACTGGATGAAATACCTGGATGGCTCTTTCTCTATTTCGCTGCGTGCCTGGGACAAGAGCTGGGCTGTAAAAGCACATTCCCTTTGGAATCTTGCCATTCAGCGTAACTTTGATAATTTCATGAAAAGAAGATACAAGAAAAGGTATATGGACTGGAAAGAAAGAAAAGCTGTTGAAAAAGCCAATATCGCTTTGAAGAAAGGACTTCCGAAATAACAGCTTCTCCCCACGGTTTATCCTTATTATCAACACACCTGTATTTTTAAAGTTCACCTGTTTTATTTGACAGGCAATCTAAAATTTATTTAAATTGCATATTGAACCTGTTCCCTTAATACTCGTGTATGTTTGAAAAACTGATTGACAGCTTTGAAAAGCTTTGCCTGCAGATCATTATTGAAATTTTGCTGGTTCCCGTGACTATTTACAAATTGTTTCAGGACCCCCGCCGTTGTTATGACTTTTCTGTACATGAAATGGAAAAGGAAGAAACAGAACGCTTCCGGGATTACCTTTCTCCTATCAAGCTTTCGGTTTATACATCGGTAATTGTTTCCGTACTTTTGATGGACTACAGCGGAGAGCAAAACTTTATTTCGAAGATCAAAGAATTGAGTATGGTGGAAAAAGCCTTATTCATATTTCTGATCAATAATTTTACAGCCGTATCATTCAGTGTGATATTATTATGGTATAAGGGGGAAAAGGTAAATACAACAACCTTTCGTACATTACTTTTTTCCTTTATCTATACGACCGTCTATACCTCAACTCCGTTTTTTATATTAATCCTTTCGGCAATGTTTCTGGGACATACGATCAATGTAGAGTCCTATCTGGATCATTTTGATAAACTCAGCACCTATGGCTTCCGGGATTATATATTTTTTGTTGTTTTTCTGGTATTTATCGTTATAGGAATTATTGGTCTCTTTAAGTTATTTAAAGCCCTGCACTATATCCTAAAGGAAAACTTCCGGTATCACTCTTATATCGTATGGTTCTTTACCTTATTGTTTTTTCTTATACAGCTTTATTACTCAAGAGGATTCATGTAAAAACCGGCTTAAGCATTTACAGTAAGGATTAATGACCAGTCTGTTCCTATTTTATTTAAATTTGTAAAAACATTTATCTCCATGGCAAAACCCCGGGAAAGAATATTAGATACCGCCATGATTCTGTTTCACAGACAAGGCTATAACAATACCGGTATCAACCAGATCATTGATGATGCTGACGTATCTAAAGCAAGCTTTTACCAGCATTTCAAATCAAAAGACGATTTGTGTATCGAATTTCTCGACAAAAGATATGCTTACTGGGTATCTGAGCTGGAAAGTTTTGTATCCGGAGCACAGACGCTTGAAGAGAAATTTCTGAAAGCATTTGATTTTCTCATCCATATGAATGAAAAAGAAGACTTCAGAGGCTGCAGCTTTTTGAATATACTATCAGAAATACCGGGTGAAAAAGTAGAAATTCATAATGTAATCCGCCGTCATAAAAAAACATTGAGAGATGCCTTTTACATGGATCTTAACAATGACATTGTATCAGATCATATTTACCTTCTTTTTGAAAGCGCTATCCTTACCAGCCAGCTTTACAGATCAAATGAATTAATCGAAAAATCTAAAATAATAGTAAAAGAGCTGCTCTTATCTTCTTCACACTGAATTTTCTGTCCTTTCAGTTGGTCAAAGAAACCTCATCATCTCAGCCATGCAAATACCCGACATAGAAGCCTTCATCAATGCTCAAAACCACCTGTTTCAGGAAGTAAAATATCCGGCAAAAACCCTGCTTCTCAACGAAGGTCAGATCTCAGCCAGGATGTTTCTGGTCAAAAGCGGGGCATTAAGGGAATATTTTTACAGCGATGGACGTGAGCTTACCCTTGAATTTATCACAGAAAACCAGGCAGTAGCTTCTTTTGACAGCTTTCTGAACGGAACCCGTAGTGAGTTTCTGATAGAAACCCTGGAACCTTCAGTCGTTTATGAAATCCCCGTTGAAATGTTTCGGGAATGGATGAAAACATTTGAGTTTCAGCAGAATTTCAACATGCTGTTTTACAAACGGTTCAGCGAAATCAGTAAAAGGCTTATGTCCTTTATCAGAGATTCTCCTCAGCAAAGATATGAAGAGCTTCTCAGAAACAGGCCGGAGCTTCTTCTCAGGTTTCCCCAGCATTATATTGCATCCTATCTTGGAATTACCAGTGTTTCACTGAGCAGAATCAGGAACCGCAGATAATACTGTTATCACAAAAGATTTCATTGAAGCGCTTTAATTCACATAAGGAGAAAATCAAGGCTTAAGGGCATTTTTTATGATCATTTTTTTTTGAAAGCATCAAATCGTTTTATCAACGGTAAATTCTTTACAATTGTTATCGTTCGGTCATCAAACCCGGAAGTAATTTTGTTTTAAAATAATAAAGTTATGAAACATTTTATCCAACAGGTTTTCACTGAGGTTCTTGAGAACCCTGTTTTTGATCCGGCCCTGATTGATAAGTACTTTTCCAAACAATATGTCCAGCTTGTAGATCATACCCGGCTGAACTATGACGAATTTGTCCTGCATATCCAAAAGCTGAAAGAAAAGACAGCCGGGCAAAAGGTTGAAATCCTGAACCATGCTGAAAATGGAAATATCATCTTCACCAATCATGTGGTAAGATCTGTATTAAAGGATGGAAGTATGGTATCCCATAAAGTATTGGCTGAATTTACGATTAAGGATGATCAGATTATACGATGTGATGAACTGACCTTTCTGATGGAAGGAGATCATATTGCGAAGAACCTGGGATCTGAAAAGTAAGAGGGGCCATGAATGGAGGTTTCAGGCACGGTTCAGAGGATACTTTAAAAGTTTACAGAACAGCTTTCACCGGTTAATAAAAGCTGTTCTTTTGATTGGGCTACATTTCAGTGGCTTCCATATTGCAGATCCGAACAAGGGAAATGAAGAGTTACTGGTGTTTGGAAAGGGGGATTTTAAGTCTGATGTGGAAGGAATTCCCATTTATCCCACGTCCAAAGAAACGGGATATATTCTGGTCTCCAATCAGCAGAATGATACATTCAATGTATATCTGAGAGAGGATCCTGCAAAAGGAAAAATTGCTAAGATCCCGGTTTCTACAAGTGAAAGCAATGGCTCTGAGGTGGCTCATGTTAATCTGGGAGCTAAGTTTCCCAAAGGAGTATTTGTTGCGATGAGCAATGGCAGAGTATTTCATTTATATGACTGGAGAATCGTTGAAGACAGCATTAAAGCAGCTCTGAGTAAACAGAATTAATGGAAACGCAAAGCTTCATGCTACCTGTGAATATTGTAATTTTCTTCACTCACTTATAAGTTCCGAACAGCCTGTCCCAGATAGAAGTATAAAATCCAAAGTTTTTAGTTCCATCAAGATGGTGCTGATTATGAAATCTGGTCGTTCCAATGAAAAGCCTGTCAAAGGAAGCCGGAAAGAACTCTCTGTTCAGATGCCCTATTGTTCCCCAGATAAGGTTGATCAGCAGGTAAATTGAAACGGAAATAATTGAGAAGTCATATCCCATCAGCAAAACCAATATCATCAATCCGAAACCAACACATTCCAGCGGATGAAGGACAAAAAGGCTCAGATAATTGGTACTTACATGCTCATGATGCTTCCCATGCAGAAGCTTATAGGCAAAAGGTAAATGAACGGCATAATGGAAGAAATACATCAAAAGATCCATCAAAAAAAGCAGTGTGGCAGCTTCTAAAATGACCATAGGTACTGAACCCCCATCTCCAAGTACAATCCAACCATTTTTCCATAAGAGGACACCAATAAGCAACACCAAAGTATTGCAGATAATGGTAAGAAGGCTGAAATAAAAATCTGATCCTGTAACAGGATGGTCCCGTTCCTGCAACATATTTTTGCGGCACGTCTTATCGATGAAAAGATACAGTCCTATTGAAAACAGATAGAGAAGAACATTGATCATAAGACTGAATGCGATCCATTGAAGCCAGGAAAATTTCCAAAACAGATGCAAATAACCGGATAATTCTGTATGATTCAAATCCATAAATTCATCATCTTTCAATTTGATGTCATAAATGTATGAATTTCGGGATAAATAAGTAGGAAAAGCCGGTCAAAACTTAATCTGGAAGAGAACTTTCAGGCTGAAAATCATTAAGAGCCTGTTTAAATTTAATTGCTAATCATTTTGTCTAATTAATTTAATGCTTTATTTTTTTATTTTCCCGCTGATTTTGCCGATTCAGCAGATCATTATTCGTAAATCAAATCAGCGAGATTTGCAAAATCAGCGAGAAATAATATTGTAATACAAATTTAAACAGGCTCTAAGTTTTTTAAATAATAATATTTAAGAGATTGCTTGACCACTATATCATGATTATTTCTGCTTCGCCTTTCTTTTAAGCTCCCGAAGCCTTACAGTAAGTTTTTTTCTGAGATCATTATGATACGCTCTATAATTTCTAATGCTTTGCTCAAGATTCTTCTTATTGAGCAAATACTCATCATACAGATAACTTAATTCTGAGATCTGTGTGCTGATATCGGATGACCGGATTTCAGAATCATCTGCCGCCTCTATCAGCAGGCGGTAATATTCGATACGGCTGGTCAGGCTCGTATGAAGTTTTGGCTCTATTCCCTGCATGGTCTTTTTTTTAATTATTAATTCAGTGTAAATGAAAAGGCGAACTACTATCTTTTCGCACTTTTGCCCACGTCTATAGGAGGTACATCACTCTGGTACAAAATTCTAACTTCTTCGGGAGATATTTCTTTATCTGCGAACTTGAGATAAGTTCCGTTCAGAACAGAAGAAATTAAGGTTTCATCAGGATTCCCCAACGGTAATAAAGGCAATACAGCATATTCATTAACAGCAACCTGTGGTGGAATTCCGTTGCTGTACTCCCCTGCACCATCAGCATTAAAAACCTTATAAATGACAGGATGGATCTGCCAGGGAATTTTTCTGGGTTTACGTCTGTCTTCCACTGTAAATCCGGCCATATCTTTACCTAAAGTCAGATCTCCGATCTGGATAACCTGCAGGTAAGGTTTCAGATTATTGATAACGATCTCAGCTGCAGAAGCTGTACTGTTTGATGTAAGAATATAAATTCTGCTTAATGCCAGTGCATTTGAACGTAATGTATTGAAGTCAATAATTTTAGGTTCATAAGCGATTTGTTGGGAGAAGGTTCTTTTTACTTCACCTCCGTTCTTATTTCCCTTAAAGATAATGAACGGAGAACCGGAGGAAATTCCCGAGGGGATCAGAGCACAAAGAGCCGCCGCCGCAGATACCGATCCTCCATAGTTGTACCGCAGATCAAGGATCAGCTCCTGTACTCCGGCTGCTTTAAATTCTGCAAATTTCTGGTTGAGTACCGGAGTCATCCCGTCCGGGAAGTCATAAATATAAAGATAACCGGTTTTTTTACCATTTTTTTGAAATATTTTAGACAATACAGGCTGTTCAAAAGAGAAACCATAATATACTTTTATCTCCTTCTCATCAACAATATTTCCAGCTTTCCAGTTTCCAACACTAAGATCCAGAACCATAAAATCTTTCATAGATGCAGTCATCATTTCCGCATTAGCTGCTGTCAGTGTCTTTCCATTGATTTTGGTAATGATCATCCCTCTTTCAAGTCCGGCATTGAATGCAGGGGAATTGTTAAGAACCAGTTTAACCACAGTAACTACTTCTCCATTTGCCCGTTGAATAACGGTATAATCAAAGCCATACATATTCCGGATGGAACGGGGATAGCTGGAGGGGTCTTCAGTATTAACGATAAAAGAAAAGCGATCCTGCGGTACCAGCAGACTTTTAAAAAAATCTTTTACCGGAAGATGATAATCAGGCTGTGCGGGCATCTGATCTGCCCAGTAATAATACCTTCTCATACTGTCCTGTACCCAGACATTGACGGATTCTGTACTTCCTTCAGGAAATACAGGTGCTCCTTCATCATTGTTCGTACACGAGATGAGAAGAGCTATGGCGATAATAAGCTGAATTTTTAAAAAGCTGTTCATATTCCGTTTACAGATATTCTGATACATCGATGTCCCCTTTTACCACCCATACTCCATTTTCGGATTTTTCCTGAAGTACGATCATATTAGCTCCCATATGCTGCTTTAACTTAACATTTATTATTTCTGATCCGATATAAGGTTCCGCAGTTCCGGGCTTATAGAGTTCAAGATAGACCGGAGCCGTTGAGCTGAAAGAAGTATAGATTTTTACGGGAGTGAAATTATCCTTTCCAATATCATCAAATTCTGCCAGCACTACTCCATTTTCTCTTTTCAAAACTCCTTTGACGCTTTTCAGAGAGGATCCTGAGTATTCACCCAGGTTCGGGAAAATAAACTCAAAGCCTACTTTTCCCAGATTTACCTGTGGCTTTACAACATTGGTTTGCAAAAAGATATCCGGTAAATTAAAGAAATATAAATTTTTAAAGTCTTCAACATTATCATAGGTAATATTATATTTCATAATTTCCGAGCCTGTTTCATTATTATATATTGCCAGCCTGTTGATCTCTCCCTGATCCAGTACAAACTGAAGCTTGGTTTCTATTTTATTGGTATAGGAAGTTTGTCCGTTAATGGATACAGGTTCCCCGTTAAACTTCAGCTGAATAACATCGGGTTTAGAATATCCTTTAACCGTCACTTCTCCCGGCTTTTGTATTTTATCATACTTCTCCATTACAGTATTGTCTGTACAGGAAAACAATACGGTAAATAATAGTAATGCAAAGATCTTATTCATCTTTAATCTTATTTTGAGCTTTAAAAATATTGCCCCACCCATTGTGCAGGGCAATATATTATTATAAAAAAACTAATTGGATATGTTCCGGACGTCCTTTCTTTTTCAAAGACAGACCTCCTTTATTGTATATTTAAAATTTCATAGTATTCTAAAGAACAGTTTTTGTTTTTACTATTTTTTTATAAAATTCAGCCGCTCTGTGATTTTTCCATCCGTCACTTCCGCTATATATATCCCTTCAGATAAACCTTCTATATGGATAGACCTGGAATACGGAGCCGTAAGGACTTTCTGCCCGGCCCCATTATAGATATTAACCACTGTTGTGCTTTCTTTTAATACCGGACTAAGCTTTAGTAATAAGTATTCTTTTACCGGGTTTTCTGCTATCTTCGTCAGATTCTCTTTATTTTTGATATCCTTTGTATTCAGGAATGATGTAGCATAAATAGCCATTTCATCTATATTGATATTCTGGATATTATTACCGTTCGGCTTTCTGTTTGACCACATTCCTATATAGATTTTCTTTCCTGCAAAAGCTGAAAGATCGATAAGATTTTCTACAAACTGAGTAAGATCAGCCGGAAAAGGATTGTCTGATCCCCCCACCTGTATCTTATATGGACTTGGCAAATCATTTCCTGACGCATCTATTGTCATAGCCTGAAAATCAGCCAAATCCGGAACCTCTTTTTGAGGAGTACTTACAAAGATGTAAAGATCCCGTCCAAGAATGGTATGTGTAGCTCTCTGTCTTCCGATATAGGCAGCAAGAGTGATTGTTCCTGCAGTATTGGTAAGATCTATCTGAGGAGAAATGATCCAGTCATTTTCTGTGGCAAATCCTGTAGCACTTCCAGTCGGCACCAGGCTCATAGAATGTCTGAGAACCCCCGTACTTCCATAAACCAAAGAAGTACCGTTGTGATAAATATTCTGTCCCTGAATCCATCCGTTGTTATTGTTATTCAGATCATGGAACGTCCATCCCTGAAGATCAGCAGGAGTATCAAAGGTATTTTCCCACACCAGGGATTGCGCCATAGCCAGTTGAGACAAAAAAAGAACAGATGATAAAATTATTTTTTTCATGATACTGATTATTAAGATTTTTCTAAAGAATAAAAGCAAGGAATCAGCATACACTGTTTCCCTGCTTTTGAAGTTTTTTTATTCTACAATCGCAAAATTGTATTTTGTCCAGGTTCCCTGGAATCCTCCGCAGTTTCTTGGAGATACGTTCCAGCTTCCTTCATTAAAGAACGGCTGGCTCATTCCCCATAATGCAGCTGTACTTCCTGTAAGAAGATTGGCAGCAGGGATTCCGGCAGTACCTGCTCCTATAACGGAAGTGGTAAAGCCGTGAACCTGAATTGAAGAAAGATTAGATGCTGAAGAAAGTTCAGACCCTGTTCCTTCTACCCTGATTCCTACAGGATATCCTGTTACTACAGCGTTATTTAAAGTTAATTTACCATTTCTTCTGATGTGGATTGCATTTTCGTATGCTGCTCCCTGCCCTGATGTTCCGAATTTAGCTCCTATGATGGTAAGATTGTTGATAACAGGGTTTGTAATCAGTGAGGTAGCTGTCCCTGTTGCATTGTTATCCAGCTCAATACCGTTAGAATCAGGGCTTCCACCGCTTACAGTATGTGCCGAATTGTAATCAGCTAAAGAAAGGGCGCAGGTAATGGTTCCGGTATATCCATTGTCAAAATCAAAATTATCATCTTCTGCAGCAAAAGAGATCAGATTGGAAGCATTAACCGTTCCTCCGAAAAATTCGAAAGAATCATCCTGCCCATAAGATACCTGGATATGATCTAAAGTCGTTCCATTTCCAACACCGCCCAGGGTTAAAGCGTTCACTTCATTACCTGAGTTCGCTCCCACGAAGTCATAACCCGCAAACTCGATACGTACATATTTCACTGTTCCTGCATTATGAGAAGGGTTGGTACCTCCGAAATAGTAATCGCTACCGCTTAATCCTTCGATCGTTGTTGTAGAAGGTACATTGGTAGGAGCATCACCTAAAAGGATAACTCCTCCGAAATCACCTGGAGAGGCTGTTGTATCTTCGTCTCCATCCAAAAGGTTGTAGCTTGTAAAAACAATCGGCTGAGATTCAGTTCCTGTAGCATTGATCTTACCTGTTTTAGTAATAACCAGGATCCCTGAACCTTCCCCTGATGCATTAGGTTTTGCTTTGATAAAAGTTCCGGGCTGGATCGTAAGTGTTGCTCCATTCTTAACGGCTACAGTACCATCAAGCTCTATTACACCGCTCCATGTGGTGTTGGAAGTAATCGGACCACTCACTGTAGTGACAGGAAGTGAAGAGGCTGTAAGGTATTCAGCTGAAGTAGGTTTCATCTCGAAGGGAGTTGAAGAGTCTGCTATATGATCGTTTTGACAAGCAGTAAGAGATAATGCAGCAGCTGCAATCAGAGTTAATCTTTTCATTGTTATAATTTTAATAGATCCGGCTGTATATTTTGTATCCGGAAATTTTTAATATTCAGAAATATCCGCCTCTATATTTCTGCGATTTGGTTTTTGTTGCCCTGTGCATCCCAGGAGGAGCTGGTCTGCCGGGTTCCCTGTGGATCCGTTACTGCCCGGGAAAATACAGCAACGTCCGGTTTTTGGCTGCCCAGGTACTGCTGTGCGCATCATCAGTACTGATCCGGGTCATGTTCAGGCTACCGAAACCTGTACATTTCTATATCAAGAGCTCTTTATCTTTTCAAAGCAGGAAGCCAGATATCCAAAATCTCTGCTTTTAAAATCTTATTCTACAACAGTAAGTGATCAAAAAGTATAATTCACACTTAGCCCGAATATCCTTCCACTATAAGCACGAAACAGAATTTTGTCAATATTCCTGTCATACTTATTCGTTGCCCCGGGCAGCAGTTCCATAGATTCTCTTACTGTTTCCAGATTACTTCCCGCATCTTTTTTGCTGACATAGGAATTAAAATTGTTATAATATTCTTTTACCCTGTTGAAAAGGTTTCTGACGTTCAGCTTCACTTCAAGGTTTCTGCTCCTGAGGAATTTATAAGAGACCTGTGCGTCTGCCACAGCATACGCCCGTTGTATTTCCTCTCCGTTATAGGCATATCCTACTGTGATATACTGGTCACCTTTCGCATTATACAAAAAGCTCAGCCCCAATCTTTCCCCATCATACATTAATCCTAAATTATAGGCATAAGGGGTCTGCCCGTAAAGCGGTCTGTCCACTTCATAGGTAGCATCGCCGTCTCCATTCTTTTCCCTGTCTTTAAAGGCTATTACTTTGGTATCATTGCAGGTAAAATTTCCACTAACAAAAAGCTTTGATAAAAAAGAGTCCGGAGCAATAAAGCCTAAATTCTTTCTCACTTCCGCTTCCAGCCCTTTCAGCTTCGCATTTTTTGAATTCCCATTATAGAGGTAAAGATTCCCTTCATTGGAGATGAAACCTTCACGCTCAATAGGATGATCTATGTTCTTATAATATATTCCTGCAGAGAATATTTCTCCCAGCCCCGGAAACCATTCAAATTTAAAATCATAATTATTCACCACAGACGATACCATTTCTGTATTATAGATCTGACCATTGGCTATCGGATCAAAATAGGGCAATCCTGTTCTTTCATTAAACTGGGGGCGAATTACAGTTTTGCCGTAAGCCAACCTCAGATTCATTTTATTGGTAGGGCTGTAAGTGAAATTGGCAGAGGGCATCCATTGCCATGGCTGATCATCAATGCCATATCGGGTAAAATTCCTGGAATCCTGATCTTCCAACTGCTGAGAAATAAGGTCATATTTAAAATATTCAGCCCGTAATCCCCAGACCAACCGGAATTTATTTTTCCAACGGTTATCAAACATCACATACATGGCGTGCTGCTCCACCTTACCTTCATATTTGTCGTTACTGTACAGAGGCCTTGTCTGCCAACCGATTCCTCCGGGTATATAATGGGACCCATCGAACCAATCGGCAAGAGCCCCGTATAAGCTTAGAATATTGGGATTCGAAACATTCCTGTTTTCATCAACCCTCAGCAAAAACTTCTGCTGCCGGTTTGTATTAGTCTTTGAAGCCCCGGCATAGCCTATTTTTATATCGTTTTTAAAATTCTCCCTGTCCAGATTCCATTTGAAAGAAGCTCCATAATTGTAATCCGTTTCTTTACTGGCAATATATCCTCTTGCAAAGCCACTTGAGGAATTATTGATCTCATGATAGCTTAAGATTTCACGTCCTACAAAGCTATACAGAGTCTCGTGCAGGGTATAATCTTTGGTATCTGATGAAACTCCCGTTCTGGCGGCAAACCAGTTGATTTCCATATTTCCGGACTTATGATTCCCCTCCAGTTTATTCTGCAAAAACATCTGATAAACAGGATAATTCGTATTTCCGGTGAAAGGCTTATCTAAAAACTGAATTTGTGAAGGATCATTATCAGGAATAATTCCATGATAAAAATAATTATACGAAGCCTCAGCATTGGCAGGAAGACCGCTTCCGCTTGTATATTCGTCCCAGCCTGTAATTCTTGTGAGTGTATTATCATAAATATGGGTGTATGAATTACGAAAGGAGATTCTGCTTTTATTGAGCTGTAACCCGAAATTAAGCATTCCGGCTACAGTAGAATTATAATTATAGGATGCTCCCTGGTTTTTAAAATTATAGAAAGGAATTTTTCCATCGGCATCAGGTACTCCGGTCGTATCCAGCCAGTTTCCCCTTCCTGTATGGTCAATATCCAGTTTATTCTGTTCATTTCTGATAATAAACGCTCCGGCAAATCCCCACTTGTTATTGTTTTTAAGAGCATAAGTTCTTCCTAATGCCAATTGTAAACCGGAACCCATATCTCCTTTTGTCTTATACGTGGTGAAATTGTCATTCGTAAATTGCCTGGACTGCTCAAAAAACACGGGATTATTCCAGCTCATCGCTTCAAGCCCTTTCGGGAAATCTCTTGTTCCGTCGTCATATCCGAAATAATCATATTTACCTCTTTTACGGGTAAGAAATTCTTTAAATGCTGACTGGTCATTATAGGATGTTCCCATGCTTACTGTTGTGAAGTTTTCATTGGGAATATCTTTTGTTCTTACTTCCACGTAACCTCCGGCAAAATTGGCATTCATATCAGGCGTTGCAGATTTACTCACCACTACACTTTCTACCATGGCCGTAGGAATAATATCAAAAGAGAAATTCTGATTATATGTTTCTGTGCTTGGCAAGCTGATCCCGTCCATGGCAGCTGTATTCCAACGTTCTCCCATAGACCGCACAACTACATATTTATTATCAATGGTGGTGATCCCCGTTACTCTTTTTAAGGTTCCTCCCACATCATTATCAGGTGTTTTAGCGATCTGCTCCGCAGAAATTCCGTCGCTCATCTGTGCCGCTTTTTTCTGCTGAGCCAGTAATCCGGCCTGGGTATCGGCTTTGCGTGTAGCAGTAACGACCACTTCTTTAATGTCTGTAATTTTATCAGAAGCTCTGTTCAATGCGAATGAAACTGTACTGGTCTCTCTGTTGATGACCGTCAGTTTTTCTACCCGAAGCGTATAATACTTAGCTGCTTTGATGGTCAGGTTATAGATTCCTGAAGGAAGATCTACTGAAAAATCACCATTATTATCTGTTACAATGGTTTTTCCTGCAATGCTAACCTCTGCTCCTGCAACAGGATTTCCCACGTCGTCAACTATTTTCCCGGAGATTCGTCCGTTTCCCGGCATTGAAACATTAGAACGCTCATATTTTATTGAAATAAGATCTCCATGGAGACGGAATACTACAGGAAGTCCGTTGATGATATCTTTCAGGCAGTTATTGACAGAGGAATTTTCACATTTTACTCCTTTTACCTTCAGCTCCTTAATGTCTACTTTTGAATAGGCCAGCCTCATCCCTGTTTTTCCGGCAAATTCTTCCAAAACTTCAATTAATGACCTGCTTGACGGTACTGAAAATGATACTTTCTGAACCAGCTCCTGCGCTTCTGACGCAACAGTAAAAAATAACGCCGCTATGGTAAGACCACATTTCAAACTTTTCATACGTGAGTGTTCTCTTTGATTAAAGATTATCTGATTATTACTTTTTAATTATTTTCTGAGGGTGTATGTATTATCTTTTTTCTGTACTTCAAATCCCAGTATAAAGGCCAGTGATTCAATATTCTCTCCCATTGTACCGCCTGTAAAATCTGCGGTGATCTTTTTATTTTCAGCTTCTTTCGGATAATAGATCTTTGTACTGTAATTGCCTTCCAGAACCATAATAACTTCTTTTAAAGGAACATCGTTAAAACTTAATGACAGAAGCTCAGGAACCTGCTTTCCTACAGTTTTGGAAGGAGCAAATGAAATGACAGCAGTAGTACGGGCCACTCCAAGATTGGTCCATTTCTGATGAGGTTTAAGATAAGAAACAGGAACTCCTTCAGACGATACAGCGACCTTACCTTCGTAAAGATCCACAGCCTTTTTCCTTCCGGATTGGGTAATTTTAAATACTGTTCCCAATACTCTGGTACTGAATCCGTCTGCGTGCACAATGAAAGGATGCGCTTTTGATTTTGCTATGAAAAAAACGGCATCCCCTTTCAGATTTACTACTCTGGTAGAGGCAGGAAATGATTTTGCGACAGTAAGCTTTGCACCGGGCAATAAGGTAATAACAGACCCGTCTTCAAGATGAACGATACGGTTTCCCTGTCCGGCAAGGTAAACATCCGGCCTGATAAATGTATGATAAGTAAAGAACCCTCCTAATGAAAACAGCAGGACAATTATCGCTGCGATCCTATAGACTTTCTTTTGAAAGCTTCTTCCATATTTTTTTCTTTCAGGTAGTTCAAAATAATGTTCGAGGCCGGCAAGGACTCTTTCTCTCACCTCTATTCTATGAAATGGGTCCAGATCTTTTTCTGCATGGTTCTTCCATTCCTTTAAAATCTCGTTTTCTTTTTCAGAGATCTTATGCCCCGAAACTTCCCGCTCCCACAATTTGAAAACAAAAGTCTCAATATTTTTATAGTTCAGATGTTTCATAAAATTTTCATCGTATTCACAGATGCTTCTACCTATAAGACTGTGAAAATGAAAAACTTCCCCAGAGAATTCTTAACGTTTTGTTTATATTGAGATAGTAATTTGGATTATTTTCAACCTATTTTACATTTATTCAACATTAGATTCATATTTGAGCATCGATTTTCAGAAATATTTAACTTTACCATAACCAAAGTTCACAAAAAGTTAATTTTCCTTTAGGTAATTTTGTTGGAACAATATGGACCTAACAGACTATACTTTATTAAGGAAAATAAAATCAGGCGACCGCCCTGCATTTATGATGCTGTATGACCGGTATTGGGATGGTCTTTACAGCTTTGTTTTTGTAAGAACCAGGGACAAAGAGGTTTCGGAAGAGCTGCTTCAGAATCTATGGGTAAAGATCCTTGAAAATACGGATACCATACAAACAGATGAATCGGAAAGCGCGAAAGGATATCTGCTCCGCCATCTGCATTATCGGATACTGGATTACTATAATAGCTATAAGAAATCCCCTTCAACACTAAGTATTGACGAGTTTGACTTGCCTGTAGAAATGGATATTTCAGATACAGAATACTTTGAGATTCTGGAAGAAAATGAAATCTCAGCTTTATTGTCCATGATTGATAAAGTGGTATCACAGCTTTCCCCAACAGAGCAGCAGGTATATGATATGAGGATCCGGAAAAATAAGTCTGTAGACGAAACAGCTAAAGCCTTAGGAATAAGCAATAAAACCGTAAGCAATAAATTGAGCAAAGCTTTGGGCGAAATCAGGGAACAGCTAAGCCCGGAATATCAGTCTTCTAAAAAACTGGTTTCTATCCTGATGCTGATGGAAATATTGACAAGGTATTGATCAGTATGAGTAATGATTTACCATGTAACCGGCAATCAAATATAATGGTTATAACAATTCACTGCTAAGCAGATTCACTATTCACCACCCGCTTTATTATATCATGAGCTGATCTTATAAACACAACGCTGCCCTCCAGAAATAATATGATCGATCCTTTCAACCGTATATTCTTTTCCTATTAAAGATTGAAAGTTCGACAGTTCGGCACGACAGAATCCCTGACATTCTGCTGCTGCTGCACATATCGGGCAATGATTTTCTATAAGAAAATATTCTTTTCCTTCTTTTTTCCATTCTGCCATATAGCCTTCTCTGCTTCGTGCTTCAGCAAGGGCGCTCAGACGCTGTTCCAGGGATCTTGTTTTGGAAAGAGCTTTTTCATAGCGTTCGTGCGTATTTTTCTCCCGGTCACTGATCAACAGATCCAGCGCGTTTTCACCTAAAAGGTTTTTAACCGATTTCAGCAGCTGAACCGTAACTTCCGCATGGGTATCCGGAAACTGGGCTAATCCTTTTTCAGTAAGCGCATAATAAGTCGACGGGCGGCCAACTCCCTCACTTTTCACATGAGGCTGTATCAGCCCTTCCTGAGCAAGGTTCAGCAAATGCTTTCTCGCACCCTCTTTGGTTATCGACAGTTCTTCAGAAATAAGAAGTGAAGTGGCTTCTCCCCTCATTTTTAAAAACATCAGGATACGATCTGCCGCCGGTTTCTTCATTTGACAATATTTAGGTTGTTTTATTTTTCAACAACAAAGATAGTCATTTTCTATAATCTCAAAAATAAAGGCTTAAATACATCATTTACAATAATTTCAATGTTAAGACCGTTTCATATATAAAACAACTAAAAAGTTGTTTTATTTAAATATATTATTACCTTTGTGATACATTAATCAAAAAAATAAATGCAATGAAACCATTTACACTACCACAGCTTTCTTATGCTTATGATGCTCTTGCTCCTTTTATAGATACAGAAACAATGACTATCCACCATCAGCGCCATCATCAGGCCTATGTGGACAATCTGAACGCCGCCTTAGCACAGACCAATGAGACCAGCCCTGATCTGGACTCCCTTCTACAAAGAATAAGTGAATATAGTCCGGCTGTAAGAAATAATGGCGGAGGTCACTATAATCATTCTTTATTCTGGGAGATCCTTTCTCCACAGCCCAAGTTAAATCCTGAAGGACAGCTTAATGATGCCATAACAGCAACTTTTGGAAGTCTTGAAGATCTCAAGGCGGAAATGAAGAAAACCGGTCTGGCTCAGTTCGGATCCGGATGGGTCTGGCTGTACGTAAAATTCAATGGCTCTCTTGCAGTAAGCTCCACACCTAACCAGGATAACCCTATGATGGATGTTCTTTCGACGAACAGAGGCTTCCCAATCCTTGGAATAGATGTGTGGGAACATGCCTATTATCTGAATTATCAGAATAAAAGAGCAGATTACCTGGATGCATTCTGGTCTGTACTGGACTGGTCTTCTGTTGAAGGAAAATATGAAAAAGTCCTTTCAAACCTAAGATAGTCCGCATACATTATGAATCAGAAAACTTTTATCAATAAAGCAAAAGCTTCGGGTATCATTGCTCTTGATCTTTTAGATTATAAGCCCACAACGGAGATTGTAGAACTTGATCTCAAAGATCATCTTTTTATGGGAATGATCGTCAAGGAAAAAGAGTTTAAAGAATCCATTGCTGCCGTAGACTTTTCCATCTATGAAGGAAAAGCGGTAGGAATAATCTGTTCTACAGATGCTATCATTCCGCCTTGGGCTTATATGCTGCTCATGGAAAAGCTTTCTCCTTATGCTGTCTATGCAGACCTGAACAATGCAAAACAAATTTTGCTTGACCTCTGGAAACGCCGTCTTATCTACGCAGATCTGAAACATTATAAGAATCAGAAAGTGGTGGTCAGGGCCAATTCGGATCATGATCCTGCTCTGTATTTACTGGCAGCCGGACTTCTGAAACCTTTGGTTAAAAGCCTTATGTATGGTGAAATAGGTCTGCCAAAAGTAATTTTCAAACAATAAACCAAAATGAAAGCAATCATATTTAACGGATCTCTGGAAAGAAGAACAGAGTCTACCTCCGGACTTATTTCGAGGTATTTTTCTGAACGGCTTGAAGCACTGGGAATTCAGACTGATATTTTTACCCTTGCCGATTCCGGAATTCCTCTATTCGATGTCACTCTTACCCAAACACCTGTGGCTGTGGAACGCATGACCCAAATGTTCCGGGATGCCGACCTTCATTTCTGGCTGGCCCCTCTCTATCATGGAAGTATCCCGGGAGTCATGAAGAATTGCCTGGACTGGCTTGAGGTAACGGCTAATGCCTATGAACCTTATCTTACAGACAAAACTGTAGGCTTAGTATGCTGGGCAGATGGTCTGCAGGCCATGCAGGGAATCAATACAATGGATGCCATTGCCAAGTCACTACGGGCATGGCCGCTTCCTTTCAGCGTTCCTATTCTGAAATCTTCTCTATTTGACGGTGAGAACAAAACAAAGATCTCAGACTTTTATTCCGTAAAACTCGACACACTTATCAGCATTGCAACGTCTAAAAAGATAGAAAAAACGACAATAAATCAATCATAATATAGCAGAACAGACATATTACTGATCATTGATGCCTGATTTGAAGACACAGTTTTGAACAGTTTATAATGCGCATAAACCACTGGTCTTTTTCAATTAAGTTTAGCAAGGATTTCAAAAGTTGAATAATGTTGAAGAAATCCCTTTTTCAAACACGATAAATAAATGATATGGCTATAAAAATAACTGATGACTGCATCAATTGTGGGGCCTGCGAGCCTGAATGTCCCAACTCGGCCATTTATGAGGGAGCCATCGACTGGCGCTGGCAGGACAAAACAAAATTATCAGGGAATGTAATCTTTCCTGATGGTACGGAAGCAGATGCCGGCGCTTTCAACCAGGCCGTCTCAGATGAGGTTTATTATATTGTATCCGGAAAATGTACCGAATGCAAAGGTTTTCATGAAGAGCCACAATGTAAGGCCGTATGCCCTGTAGACTGCTGCATCGATGATCCTGACCACCGGGAAACAGAGGATGTTCTGCTGAGCCGCCAGCAATTTCTGCATCACTGATTTTTTTAAATTTTGGATTTTAGATGATGAATTTTGGATCAGAGGATTATAAAAATTAATCAGACAACACTAATTTTAGCTTTATAATAAATTTCTACAATCAATAATATCTATAAATCTGCGGAATCTGTTAGATCTGCAAGCGTTTCTCTTTATTTTAAATTTCTATTTCTGATACCATTTAGTATCACTTCAGGCGGGTTAAAACCCGCCTGAATCATATGCTTTCTTTGACTTCAGCCAAAATCTATAGGATCTAAAAGCATTTTTTTAATCTTGCTGATTGGGCTGATTACGCAGATTTTTATTTTATCTGTTTCATTTAAAAAGCATCTTTTTCTCCAGATCTCATTTTATTGTAACAAATATGTGGTATGATCTACTAATTGATAAACAGCATACTATGAAAAATATATTTAACGACCTTAAAAAAATAAAAGCAAAAGATCTTATTCCGTTTTTAATAGAAAAATCCCAGAAAAGTCCAGCGTTTGGAATTATCGTCATAGCTCTTTCTGCCTTGTTTATATTCAATGCCGGGAAAAGTTTCGGAAAATTCCTGTACTATCTGATCAACTAGAACGGTTCTTTCTTTTTGCAAGCTCAGTGGTTATCAGGGAAATCAATAGTTTTTGCTTCTTCTCATCAGCATAAAAACGATTGACCTGCCTTTCCCTGAAAATGGTTTATCCGGTAGTTCATCTACAATTCCACAACTACTTTTCCAATGGTACGTCCTGTCTCTATCTGCAGATGTGCTTCCGCCATTTCATCAAACCCGAATACATGGGAAACATGTGGTTTTATAATTCCTTTTTCCAGCAGGAAAGCAATATTCCGCATATCCCGACCACTGGAATAAACAGCCATAAAGTAACAGGCATGCAAATGTTTTGCAGAAGCCACGTTTTCATCTTCCTGAGTATGGCCGGAAGGTAAGGCAACAATCGACCCGAAAGATTTCAGGACCTGAACTGATCTTTGAAAATTTTCTCCTCCAACAGTTTCCAGCACAAAATCGATATCATGAAGGACTTCTTCAAAGCGGACTGCCTTATAATCAATATGCAGATCCGCACCCAGTCCCAATACAAAATCCCGGTTGGACTCCGAAGAGGTTGCAATAACATAGGAATCAATATGCTTCGCTATCTGCACAGCAAAGTGCCCAACGCCACCTGCCGCCGCATGAATAAGCACTTTGTCTGTAGGCCTCAGCTTACCATAGCTGTCAAATGCCTGCCAGGCAGTAAGCGCCGCCAATGTACTTGCTGCTGCTTCAACATGAGTAATATTATAAGGTTTAATAGCCAGATGATCTGCCGGAACGGCTACATATTCCGCATAAGCTTTTCCATGTCCGGGAAAATTTACCATCCCAAAAACCTCATCTCCGATTTGAAACTGAATCACCTCATCTCCTTTCTCAACAATTACTCCCGACAGGTCCCAGCCCAGAATCAACGGATCATATTGTATCAATTCTTCAGCTAACGGAGCTTTCCGGCTTCGAACCTTGACATCCACAGGATTAATGCTGATTGCTTTTACCTTAACAAGAACTTCATTATTCTTTATCACCGGTTTTTCTATTTCTTTCAAAAGAAGATGTTCTGTTCCACCCAACTTTTCCAATATGATTACTTTCATAATCCATTTATCATATCACAAAAATAGACTGAAATATATCTTTAAAGCAGGTATATTTCAAGGATATTTGGGTATATTTTGGATACAATATTCTGCCGGACACAAACAATATGGTATTTTTCAAAACCGCCTTGTCTATTTCATTTGCACGGATGCACGAATGTTTTTTAATTTGTGTGTACCGAGAGACTGGTATCCTGTAATTTCAGATGCCGGATAAACCCTGCATCTGAATTTCCGTCAAAGGTGATAGGTTTCATCTACAGTCATTTGATTGGTATTTTTTAGTTAAGTCCGATTTACTAAATTATTTTCCGTAACTCAACCTTATTTTTGTAATTTAAATCCTAAAAAATACAGCGACTCATCACAATGGATAATGACTTTCAATATAATTTTATAGAACCTGATCAAAGCATTGCTGATTTCGTAGAAAACCTCGGAACGTTTCAGAACCTCTCAGATATGCCTAAGGAAGTAGTCATCATTCCTGACGGGCGGGTAGATCTGTTTTTTATGCAATCTCCTTCTGCTCCTTTTCAGGTTAGTCTCATCGGACTGGAAACCTATCCTGAGCAAAGAGAAATTCACTCCCACACCACCGCATTTGTTGTCAGCTTCAAGCCCATTGCTGTTGAGTATATTTTAAAAACCTCTATTGCGGATCTGTTAAATACAGGTAAAAACCTTTCTAACGGCTTTTGGGATATTAAAGCCGATGATCTGCAGGATTTTGAACTTTGCTGTATAAAAGCAACACAAAAAATAAAAGAGATGATACCCGGGGAAATAGATGAAAGAAAACGAAAACTTTTTAACCTCATTTATTCCTCAAAAGGCGAAATGAGCGTAAGGGAGCTTTCAAACAGTACAGGCTGGAGCAGCAGACAGATCAATCGCTACTTTACGAAGCAGCTGGGATTATCGTTAAAGGCCTATTCTACGATCCTTCGTTTCAGATCATCATTGGAACATATTGCACAAGGGAAGCTTTTTCCGGAACTCAACTATACGGATCAAAACCATTTCATCAAGGAGATCAAAAAATTTTCAGGGGTTGCTCCCAAAGAATTATCTAAAAACCAAAACGACCGATTTATACTATTATCAGTACTGAGAGGAAAGTAATTTTGTCCTGTAAAATTTAAATTAAATGCTGATAGACAATAAATCAATAGCCATCGTCGGTGGCGGTCCTGCGGGACTGACCCTGGCAAGACTTTTACAGCTGAAAAATGCAAATGCAAATGTAAAAGTATATGAAAGAGATGCAAATAGGTATGCCCGTGTTCAGGGATCTCCTCTCGATATGCATGAAGATTCCGGACTTGAAGCGATACGTCAGGCTGAACTGCTGGAAGAATTTAAGAAAAATTTCCGTCCCGGAGCAGATAAAACACTGATTGTGAATGAACAGGCAGAAATATTTTTCAGTGATCATGAAACCAAGCCGGATGAAGATTTCGGTTCGGAAGATTTTCGCCCTGAAATAGACCGTGGCCCGTTAAGAAGCATGCTGTTGAACTCCCTGCAGCCGGAAACAGTAATTTGGGACAGTCATTTTATATCTATGGAACGCCAACATGACGGCTGGCTGCTTCATTTCAAAAACGGAATGTCAGCCTACGCAGATCTCGTAATCGCTTCAGACGGCGCCAATTCTAAAGTACGCCCTTATCTGACAGATCAAAAACCTGTTTATTCCGGAGTTATCATGCTTGAAGGAAATACTTCAAAGGAAAAAGCTCCCCATATTAGTACAATGGCCAAAGGCGGTAAAATAATGGCTTTCGGAAATACTAAGAATATATTGCTCGGACAAAAGGGAAACGGTGACCTGGGTTTTTATGCAAGCTTTAAGGCTGATGAAAACTGGGCTGTAAACAGTGGTCTGGATCTTTCTGATCCGCAGCAGATACTGAAATGGTTCAAGCAAACCTATTCAGAATGGAGTAATGTCTGGTACGAATTATTTGAAAATACTGCAACTCCTTTTATTCCCCGTCCTATTTACTACATACCGCCAGAGCAATCCTGGGAACCGATGTCCAATCTAACATTAATAGGTGATGCAGCTCATGTAATGCCCCCATTTGCAGGAGAAGGGGCCAATATGGCCATGCTTGACGCTCTGGAATTAAGCCAATATTTAACAGGCAATGACTGCAATACTTTACAGGAGGCTATTTCACTATATGAGAATAGTATGCGACAACGAGCCGCAACCGCGACAAAGGAATCTCTTGAAAACGGAGAACTGATGCATTCTGAAACCTCATTAAAGAAAATGCTGGAATTTTTTAACGGACATTTAATGCCGTAATTCATAAAAAGGCTGTCCCCATATGGAGACAGCCACTTTAAAATTAATTTCGTATCTCCCTTAGATCCTGATCGGGAGATTTCATTTGTGTTTTATTTTTTGATCAGCTTGGTATTGTAAGTATCTTTCTCATCTTTGATAGTAACAACATATACTCCTTTCAACAATCGAGCAACATTAATTCTCTGCCCGTCAATCTTACCTTCCTGAACCAGTCTTCCGTCAGCGGAATAGATCTTGTAATCCGCTTTTCCTTTCAGATTTTTCACTTCTACAAAAGTATCGGCAGGGTTCGGATAGATCGATACTTCGGATGATCTTGCATCTTTTGTTTCGTTTACCGCTAAAGTGCTTGTAATTCTAACAGGCAGATCCATAACTCCACCACCACCGCTGGTAATCTCTCCACACGCATTCGTTAAAGCAGATGTATTATATTTTGATACAACCCGCATTCTTAATAGCTTATCTCCAGCATATGTTGTCGTAGGCACTGTAAAACTTTGTGCTCCAAAACTTATATTTCCTGGCGGAACACCTCCGGATACAGAAATTATTCTTTCCGATAGTTCAAAAACTCCATTTCTATTGTAGTCAATCCACACAGAAACATTTAAAGGAACATTACTATTACTAAATGCTTGTCTAACTACGGGAGTCAGATCATATGAGTTCCCCTGAACCAGATTGATAATCTGATTCGGATTTTCAGATACATCTTTATAAGATCTTAGTGAAGAATCATCATAAGCAATATTGGCAACAGTTACTCTTCTGATTGCTCCAACATAAGAAGTTCCTGTGTTTAGTATACAATAGTCAATTCCTGTTTTTAAACCTTTTGTTTTAAACGTATAATTATTTGAAAAATCTCCTGTAACAGAGTTGACAACAGCAGCAACCTGTACTTCATAGTTTGTTTCATCTTCAAGTCCCGTCAGAACTACAGAATTTGTCGGACTGGCAACATTTGTCCAGTTAGAAGCAGTTAATTTTCTGTAGTTGACAGAATAAGTAGCACCCGGTACACTATTCCAAGATACTCTGGCTGTTGTTTTGAAGACTTCTGTATCAATTGTAGAAACTCCTGTTGGTGCATCTGTCGTAGAAGTAGGTGCATCATCAACCGTAATTTGAGGAGAAACAGCATAGAAAACATTTCCAATGGCTGATATCCTCAATTTAATAGGTGCATTAATGGTACCTGGCATCTGAACAGTATAGCTCCCTGTATTTGGGGTAGAAGCAACAAGATCAGTCCAGGTAACACCATTATCAGAGGTGTAATCTATCTTTACATTTGGCGAATTATATGGCGCATTGTTTGTATTTGCCACTTCCCACTGAATAACGTTATTTGCATTTTTATACAGTTTTGAAGCTGTTGTCAAGCCATTAAATTTGAAAGGCCCATCTTCACCTACTGTGGTAAGTACTTCTTCAGAAGACAACATCGGTCTCTGTGCGTTTTCATCTCTGACTGTTACTGCATGGTTTAATACTCTTGGAATATAAGATACTGTTTCCCAATTTACTTTATCTGTCAGCTGTCCATCCATTACAGTCTGCAAACCAGGAAAATATCTTCTTCCACTGGCGGTCCCAAAATAGGATCTCGTCAGAGCTCCTTGTGTATTGTAGCCCCATCCGCTATCTCCTGAGATTGTAGCCAGGCTGGTTACACTATCATTCTGTTCCCATGTATATTTAATTGGATCTCCTTGTGCATCTGTTGCTGAAGCCTCAAGATAAAAAGCTGTTCCTTTAGGAATAGTATATGCAGGTGGCATAGTAATTACAGGCGGAGTATTCGTTGTAATTGCTTCTGAAGTACCACATGTTGGTTTACCTTCCAGGTTAGTTAAAATCTGATCTATAGATTTAAAATGGAAATAGGCATCAGAATTTGCCTGAACATTGTCACTTGTAATTCCGGCATATGCCATAATAGTTGTTCCCCCTCCAGGCTCTACATTCGCACCATAAGGTTCACTTTTATTTGAGAATGTATGATTACCTCCAAATTGATGTCCCATTTCATGGGCCACAAAATCTATATCAAAAGAATCTCCTACAGGATTATCACCATCATTGGGAGAAGTAAAGCCTGACCCTTTATAATCTTCCGGAAGGCCGTTCTGATCTACCGACATATCATTGCTACATACACATCCTATACATCCTGCCATGCCTCCTCCACCTGAAGCCCCGAAAAGATGCCCTACGTCAAAAGCACCATCACCTACAATGTTGTGAAGAGTATTCATAAGTTCGGGACTCCATAAAGCATCATCAACACCCTCTGCTGCATCTGAATATGGATCAGAAACAGAATCCAGATATATAATGTTGGGTAAATTCTGAACGATCAGCTGGATCCCGAAATCTTTTTCAAAAACTCCGTTTACACGGGTCATGGTATTATTCATCGCTGAAAGAACTACTCCTTTTTTTACATCATCTGTAGCATTTGCAGGGGTATTGGCTGCTGTTAAATGGTACTGGCTATATTCTCCGGTTACCGAAAGAGCCAGTCTGTAGGTTCTGAATTTTGTACTGGAAGGGCGGCTTGTAATTCCTACATTAGAAAGTTTTTTTTTACCGTTTGCTTCCAATGATTTTATATCCCTGAAATTCTTTTCTTCTGTAGTACATTCAAAACCATGCTCTCCGGAAGTTCTTTTCGTTTTATAGAAAACTCCATAGATTTGATTATCTGAAGAAATAGGCTCTATAAACTGAAATTTTCCATCTTTAATAATCATGGACTGCATTCCGGCAGGAGAGGTACTGAATCGGACATATTTAGAGGGATCATTCACTCCAACCCCAACATAAGATCCAAGCTCATACCTGTCTGCAAGGGATTTCTCTACTACAGGGTTGCTATATACGGCAAATTTTTCAATTTTCCCTTCTGCTGTAGGGAGAGAAACGATCACTGCCTGTGCTCCTTTTCCTGTTTCTACAGCATCTTTTAAAATATTCCTAAGTGATTGTAAGTCTAGCCTGTAAGAATACTGGACCTCCACTTCTTTTCTGATTTGAGACGTTCTTTGTGAGGCCGGCTCCCATCTCTGACCAAATACACTTGTCAATCCTATGACCAATGCACCCATCAATAATACTTTTCTCTTCATAGATTTTTTGTTTTATGTTTTTTTAATATGCCACAATTCAGAATGGTAAAAAAATAGATCCGCTTTAAGTTTCAATAGCAAATACTCAAACAAAGAGGATTTTAATAATCAATAAAATAAAAAACATACAATTTATTTAACTATATATCATTTTGAATTGCACTCACAAATCTATATTTTAAATTCAAAAAAGTAAAAAAATGCCCTACTACATTAATACAACACTTATATAAATAACTGAATATCAAATAAATAAAAAACAACATATTAAATCCCCACAAGCAATATCATTTTAGTTATCCGGAAAGATTTATATAAAAAAATGTTTTATAGCATTATTTCCATATGGAATTGTTCAAAGAAGATTTATCTACATTACAACGTATTGCTTTGAAAAAATTCAGCTAAAAATCCGGGATGAAAAAGACTACTTTAAACCCAACAACAGTGGTACTCAAAAAATGGAGTATCTTCATTACATCAACACCTATTCCTGTTAATTAATAAAAAAAGCTGTCTCTATTCTGAGACAGCCACTTTTTCCCTCTAAAAAAATAAATATTTTTTCTCTCCCTTAGATCCTGATACGGGAGATTCATTTGTGTTTTTTCGTTAGTTATTTATAATTTTTGAGCAGTAAAAAGTATTTAAGATTAATAGCTATACAACGGGTACCACCACACCAGAAAAAGCAATGATCTCAGAAATTTGTATAGAATTTCTGCTGTTACAAAGGTCTTTTCTTGTATTCTTGTATCATTTTGTAAACGAAATGATATTTTAAAACGTATTCAATAGAATCAGTGGGTGTAAACAGCTGCCTCAGATTTTTGAAACAGCTATTTTCCCAACTAAAAGCTGATGCTCCTTATCTCCTTTTTGGAGCTTCGTTTGAATTTTATTTTTTGATCAACTTGGTATTGTAGGTATTTTTATCATCTTTTATCGTAACGACATACATTCCTTTCAACAAAGAGGCAACATTAATTCTCTGCCCATCAATCTTACCTTCCTGAATCAATCTGCCGTCAGCAGAATAGATTTTATAATCTGCCTTTCCTTTCAGATTTTTCACTTCCACGAAGGTATCTGCAGGATTTGGATAGATGGATACTTCAGAGCTTATATTTTCTATTTCTCTTGCTGCAAGAGCGGTGTTGTCTGTAATTCTTACTGAGAAATCTTTAAACGATCCTATTGAAAGGCCTTGTATAACAGGGCTGCCACAAGGGCCACTGGCTGCATTGCCAAAAGTACTTGCCACTCTCATTCTCAAAATTTTATCTCCTGAATAGGCATTAGCAGGCACTGTAAAGGTAGCTGTTCCTATATGAACTCTAAAGCCGGCTAACCCCGGATTATTGACAGGAACGGCACTTTTGGAAACAATTTTCTCTGAGGCTTCAAAAGTTCCATTTCTATTGTAATCTATCCAAACTTCAATCCAATCATTTAGATTCGCTTTATTACCAACATTTGCATATTGTAAAGTGTATTGATTTCCTCTGGTTAAATTAATTATTCTATCAGGATCCTCACTGTAATCCAAATATGTTTTTAAGGCATTGGCTACATTTCCTGAGGAGTATGATAAATTGGATAAACTCATCTGAAGAAGTCCGCTGATCAAATGATTGTCACTCAAAATAGATCCGCCGGTAGTCATTAAACAGTAATCAATTCCTGTTTTTAATCCTTTGGTCTTGAAAGTATAATTATTTGAAAAATCTCCTGTAACAGAATTTACCACAGCGGCAACCCGTACTTCATAATTTGTTTCATCTTCAAGAGAGGTTAACGATACGGAATTGGTAGTACTTGTAGTATTTGTCCAGTTCGTAGTTCCTTCTTTCCTGTAATTAATAGAATATGCGGCACCAGGTACACTGTTCCAGGATACTATTGCTGTTGTTTTAGTGATATCTTTCTCTGTTGCAGAGACTCCGGTCGGCGCAGCTGTAATAGAGGTAGGAGCAGATCCAACAGTAACTGCAGGAGAAATAGCAAAGAAAATATTACCTATTGCCGATATTCTCAGTTTAACACTTCCGCTTAAATTAGCCGGCATTTGTCCTGTATAGCTTCCTGTATTAGGGGTAGAAGCCACCAGGTCCGTCCATGTAACTCCGTTATCTGTGGTATAATCTATCTTAACATTTGCAGCATTGTAAGGCGCTGTACTGGTATTGGCCACTTCCCATTTGATGATATTAGAAGCATCATTATACAATACAGACGATGTAGAAAGTCCATTGAACTTAAAAGGGCCATCATCAGCTACAGTTACTGTTGTCTCAGCAGTGGAAAGCATAGGCAATTGTGGGTTTTCGTCTCTTGCTGTCACAGCATAGTTTAATACCCTTGGGATATAAGAAACGGTTTCCCACCCTGCTTTATCTGTAAGTATTCCGTTCATTATGGTTTCCAGTTTAGGAAAATATCTTCTCCCGCTTACCGTTCCTATATATGATCTGGCCAATGCGCCTTCTGAGTTGTACCCATCCCCACTATCTCCTGATATGGAGTTGTTACCACCAACACTGTCATACTGGTCCCAACTATAATTAATTGGGTCATTTTCAGCATCTGTTGCTGTTGCATCCAGGTAATAAGCTGTTCCTTTAGGAATTGTATATGCTGTAAGCGCACTTATTACAGGAGCGGTATTTGTAGCAATGTTCGTTTGAATCCCGCATCCAGGTTTACTTTCCAGATTATTAAGCACCTGACTTATGGATTTATAATGAAATCTAACATCAAAATCATTCTGTACAGGAGATATCGTTCTTCCGCCCGGGTAGCTCATTAATGTACTGCCTCCGCCAGGTTCTACATTGGCTCTAGCACCAGTAATAGCATCCTCAGACCAAGTTGAAAACGTATGGTTAGCCCCCAATTGATGTCCCATTTCATGAGCAACAATCAAGTCAAAACCATCACCTACCGGCTGAGCATTTTGAGAAAATGCAGAACCTTTTCCTAAAGAAGTATTATTTGAAGGATTATCACAAATTGAGCCAATAACACCGGCACTTCCATTATCACCTGCTGCATTAAACACATGCCCAATATCATAATTATTATTGCCCACTAAAGAAGTCAGTGTTTGCTGAAGCTGCAAATTCAGATTGTCTGTATAAGGATCAGTTGCCGCATTTGTATAAATAATTGCCGGAAAATCCTGTACTGTAAAGTGAGCTCCAAAATCTCTTTCAAAAATACCGTTTACCCGGGTTATTGTATTATTGATAGCAGTAAGAGCCCCAGCCACTGTTCCTCCATGAAACTGAGTATATTCACCAGTTACTGATATGGCCAGCCGAAAATCTCTATATCTTGTATTCGTTGGTCTGCGGGTAATGCCTACACCAGAAAGCATTTTTTTACCATGATCAGCTAACTTACTGATATCCTTAAAATTGTGTTCTCCTGTTTCACATGTAAAGCCATGTTCTCCTACCTCCTTTGTTTTATAGAAAACGCCATAGGTCTGCTTATCAGTAGTGATAGGCTCTATAAACTGAAATTTACCATCTTTGATAATCATCGACTGCATATCCGTAGGTGAAGTACTGAATCTCAAATATTTAGAAGGATCATCTACTCCAATCCCAACATAAGAGCCCAGCTGGTAACGGTCAACTAAAGACTTCTCCATAACAGGATTGCTGTATACTGCAAATTTTTCAATCTTCCCTTCTACCGTAGGAAGAGAAATTATAACAGGTTTTGCGTCTTTCCCTGTTTCCACAGCATCTTTCAGAAGATTTCTCAATGTCTGGAGATCGACCCTGTAAGAATACTGAACTTCAGTGTTTTTATTGATTTGAGATGTTCTTTGCGAAGCCGGTTCCCATCTCTGGCCATATACACTTATCATTCCTATAGCCAATGCACTCATCAATAATACTTTTTTCTTCATAGATTTTTTTGTTTTTATGTTTTTTTTGAGTGGACCCAATCAGGACATTTATAAAAAAATGAATATGCTTTAAGTTTTAATATTAAATACACAAACAAAAATCAGCTCAACAATCAATACAATAACAAATATGTCATTTATCTATCCATATCCTATTTTGAGTTCTTAACACAAATATATATTTTAAATTCAAAAAAGTAAAAAAATACCCTACTACATTAATACACCACCCACGCAATTATTTGAAAATCAATAATGTACAAAACCCGTTTTACAGATTATCTATCTGAACAGAAAAAAATAAATGCAGCCTGTAATGATATATTTTTATGAAAAGAATAGAAAAAATACAGAGAAACATATGGAGGAAAATGATACAAATATTTCAACATTACCAGATATATGTTGGTATACTTCCATTATTTGTACAAAAAGAGGCATCATATTCATGCAAAATCAAAAAACTGAATATCAATGAATTAAATACAAAAATACAAGATGTAGTATTCGTGTAGTAGAAATATTTTTTCTTATTTGGCTAAAAATTTTCAATTTTGAATGAGAGACCACTAAAAAATTCAAGTGGCGAAAAAAAAATATATTTCGAATACTGTCTGACATGAATCAGACAGTTTTTTTTGGAATTAATCCAGTCAACCAAAAAACTGATAAGTACATCATCTTCTATGGGAATATTGAGTCTTCGGAATGAAACTAATAAAAGAAGGAATATGTAAGAATGAATACAGAAATATGATACTTTTTTCCAAGTTCTATTATCTATGTTTTTCAGGTACGGTACTGATGATGATCATTTTATATTGTCAAAGAAAACATAAATATCCGTTTCTGCAGGGATATTCATTTTTTTCCTAATCCTGTACTTTTTCTGTTGAATCGTTCTGTGCTGAACAAGGGTATAATTAGCGATCTCCTTGGAGCTGAAATGTAGCTTCAGCATAGCACAGAAGGCCAGCTCAGAGTTTTCAAGACCTGGATTAATCGCTAAAAGCTTGTCAATATATCCCGGATATACTTCTTTAAAACGATCCAGAAACTCAGGATCATTTTTTCTGGCCAGTTCCATAATTTCCTCCTGCTTATTATCATTCATATGGGTTTTCAGATGTTCTGCCTCATTCTTAAGGATCATTTTTCTTTTTCTGAGCAGGCTGATAACCCTCCAGGCATATATCCCTAATAACGAAAGGCCGGCAAGCGAGAAAAGCACCACCCATTGTATATTGCTTTTATGCTTTTCCGTATCTTCCTGTGTTACCGCAATAAAAGATTCCATATCCTGATTGATCGTTGCCAGTAGAGATGTATTCATTTTATTTTTTGCTTCAGTATAAGCATTGAGGTAAAAATAGGCCTTTTCCTGATCTCCCATCTGATTGTACAAGTTCCTCAGATCATTGTAGATATATTTACTATACTGTGAAAAAATGCGTCTGGTTTTCTTATCGATCTCCAAAGCTTGCAAAAACTCTTTCTCTGCCTTCTCATATTCTCCATAGGTAAGGTAATACTCTCCCATGATCGTATGTATATTGAGGGCAATAGCATCATTTCTTTTTGCTAAAATCATTTTATTATAGGCCCTTGTAATATATTTATAGGCAGAGTCTTTATTTTTATGCATATATACATAATCACTTATGCCGCAATCAGCAATACCGGTACTATCAAATTTTCTCGCTTTATGAAAATATTCTAATGCATTTTTGTATTGGTTCTTCTGTATATAATATTCACCCTGCCTGATATAAATATTATAAAGAACTGTATTTTTTAGTCCGGAGCTTTTACTGTTTTGAATACTGCTTAAGGCTTTATTGTTATACTCAAATGCTTTATCCCTTCTTCTCAGTTCATTATTAAACCTTCCATAATTATTATAAAATATAGCCTTATGTATATTATTTTTTGAATGTTTCAGTATCTTTTCGGCATTATCAAAGAGAACTTTTGATTTCTGATAGTTCTCTAAGGATATATTGATCTGTGCCAGATTTATATAGCACAATGCCTTACCATCCTCATATCCTATTTCTTCCGCTTTTTTATAATATTTTTTATTGAGATCGACAAGAGAATCGTATTCTCCCAAAAGCCTGAACTTTTCATTTTGTGTCATTAAGGGAACGTCAAAACTTTTTTCATACTCTTCCTGAGAATGACATGAGATCAAGGTAATCAATAAAACAGCAAGAAAAATACGCATCATCTATATCCTCTATTTAAGCTAAATTCAGTATAAAGTAATAAAACATTATTTTTTATAAGAAACAAAAATTATATTTTTTTAATTATGATCTAAATTACTGATAATATTGGCACTATTGGTAACAAAACAAAAATCCGCTATACTATTTTATACTTTTATATTCTCAAAAAAATCATAGATATCCGTTTCTCCCGGAATATTGAGCCTTTTCCTGATCCTGTATTTTTTCTGTTGGACCGATCTGTGCTGTACAAAGGTATAGTCAGCAATTTCCTTGGATGAAAAACGTAGTTTCAGCATAGCGCAGAAAGTAAGCTCAGAGTTTTCAAGATCGGGATTGATCTTGAGAAGCTCACTTATGAAATCAGGATATAATTCTTTAAATTTCAGTAAAAAAGAAGAATCATTTTTTTTAGCAAGTTCAATAACTTCTTTCAGCTTTTTGGTGTGAACATAGCTTTTCAATTGATCCGTTTCTATTTTCAAATCTCTTTTCTTCAGCTTCAGCATATTGATCACCTTCCTTACATACACTCCTGAGATAGTGAGTACGGCAATTGATAAAGCTATAAATAGTGGCAGCTCACTTTTGTGCCAGTCAGATTCTTTTTTCATTTCCAGAATAAAGTCTTCCGTAGCCTTATTCATCGAAGCCAGCCGGGCAACATCGAGCTTCCCCTCCTCTTCCATATACCTTTTCAAATAGTAATATGCCTTACCTCCGTCATTCTTTTTTTTGTACAGCTCTGCCAAAGACTTATATACACCGTTTATATGGGTAGAATAGGTACGTCTTGTTTTTATATTGATCTCAAGGGCTTTTTTAAGATTTTTTTCAGCTTCATCGTTATTATCAACTTCATTATAATAATAACCCATTGTATAATATACCCAGAGAGACTCCACATCACTTGTCTTCTGACTGAACATTTTTTCATCCGCCCTGGCTATATAAATTCCGGCTGAATCCGGCTGATTGGTAAAAAGATAATACTGAGCCACCATACAATTGCTGTAAGCCGAATTTTCCAATTCGTTCCCTTTAAGGAAACACTTCAGAGAGGTTCCAAACCATCCTTTTTTTGCAAAATAAATTCCACGGTTGGTATAGAGCCTTGGCAGCAATTTTTCTTTAAGCTCAGATTTTTTTGCCCCTTTAATATGGTAAAACGCTTTATTATTGTAGACTATAGCCTTATCAGGTAACTCAAGATAAGAATAATACATACTATAGTCATTATAGAATAATGTTTTATGAAACGGATTTTCGGAACTTTCCAGATCTTTCCCGGCTTTATTGAAAAAGAACAACGCTTTTTCATAATTTCCTGCGGAAACATTTACATCGGCTAAATTGAGATAACACAGTCCTCTTCCTTCTTTATATCCCATTTTAGCCGCTTTTTTCAGATATTCCATATTAAAAGCAATAAGAGCTTCATATTCACCGGAAAGATGGAGTTCTGAGTTCCGGTTCAACAGAATAGTATCGAATTTTTCTCTATCCTTTTCGGTAGAATTCTGACCGCATGAAATCATCAACAGTAACAAACCTACACAAAATGAGCAGATCAAAGCTTTCATCATGATTTCCGAATATATTTTATTATTTTTAATATCATCAAATTTTGATTTGTTATAGTTTGATATAGATACATTATTACCTATACCTACCTAATCATATCCAAATAGACCATTTTAATAATCTCAGTCATAAATATACATAATTTAAGTAAAAATATATCTAATTCTTTCAAATATTAATATCATAAACCACGAATCACTTCTTAAATAGAAATAAATGTTCCAACAGATAAAAACCTGAACAATTGATTATATTTGAGAATTGAACCCTTACATCTGAAAACAGATCATGAATATCACCTATCGAAAACTTCTCCCGGAAGAAAGTAAAATGTACCGGAACATCCGCCTGGAAAGTCTTCAAAGATTTCCGGAAGCTTTTTCTGCAGACTACCAGGAAGCGCTGAACACCCAAAAACTAAGAATAGAAAGTGATATTGAAGATCAGACACAGGATAAGTTTGTCATGGGTGCATTTGCTGATCAGGAGCTTATCGGCATTTGTGTTTTTGTGAAAAATGAAAACAATGCGGGAAGTATCTACCAGATGTATGTAAAAAAAGAATTTCAGGGTAAAAATATAGGTTTACAGCTGATAAAAGCTGTCATTCATGAAGCTGATGAAAGATTTGGTGATCTTGAAATTGTTCTGGAAGTAGCTTCCGGAAATGATAAAGCCTATTTTCTGTATAAAAAAGCAGGATTTAAAGAAATTGGGAATAAAACGGAAGGAAACATCCATAGTTTTACTATGAAATATCCATGATAAAATAAAAAAGAATTACTGAAGTTCAGTAATTCCTTTTTTCTTGTGACCCGGCTGGGATTCGAACCCAGGACCCATACATTAAAAGTGTATTGCTCTACCAGCTGAGCTACCGAGTCGGCCACTTATTTTTAAGTAATTTTTTATTTAAAGAAAACGACTGAAACAGTACTTCTTTTCTCTTGTGACCCGGCTGGGATTCGAACCCAGGACCCATACATTAAAAGTGTATTGCTCTACCAGCTGAGCTACCGAGT